>DXOJ01000687.1 GCA_019412865.1 Bacteroides sp.
CGCCTACCTGTTTCCAGTTGGTTATCTTCCCCCGGAAAATATCCTCCAGTTGTTGGCGGGTCAGCTGTTTCATCGGATTGGAGGGATGCACCACCACGGCGAGGGCGTCGTAGGCAACAATCACTTCGTTTACTTCTTCTCCTGCCGCTTTAATTTTCATCTTCTCGCTGAACTTGATCGGGCGGGAGGCCATCGCAATGTCCGTTGTATGATCCATTAAGGCGGAGATACCCACACCGGTTCCGCCACCGGTTACTGTGACACGGGCATCCGGATGCTGGTTCATAAACCGCTCTGCTGTCTGTTGTGCGACAGGTAGTACCGTGTCGCTACCTTTTATACGTTGCGCGTTGGCACCGAGCGAGAGTAAGGAAAGGGCGATTAATAAGTTTCTTCTCACTTTCATATTTCTTCTTTTTATTGACTTTGCAAATTAAGCAATCGGATATTACATTTCCATTTCATCCGGAATGGAAATATTGCTTGTAACACAAATGTAATACGATTGAAACATTTCCTTCAAACATTAGTCACACCTCCTTAATAAAGAGACGCTTTCTTTGCATCAGAAATCATAGTAGGTATGAAAAAGGTATTTGAAAGGATTGTGGAAGGAATGTTGACTTGTAGCGGTTTCGTGACAAGTATTACTATTCTGCTGATTGTACTCTTCCTTTTCACGGAAGCTTTCGGGCTGTTCAAGAGCAAGGTGATTGAAGAGGGATATGTGTTGGCGCTGAATAAGAGCAACAAAGTTAGTGTGTTGAGCCCTGCACAGATAAAAAATGTTTTTGATGAGGAGATTACAAACTGGAAGGAGCTCGGTGGGGAAGATCTCCCTATCCGGGTTTTTCGTTTGGAGGATATAACGCAGTATTATACGGAAGAGGAGCTGGGACCTGCTTATGAATATGCAGGCGACAAGATTACGGAACTAGTAGAGAAAACACCGGGTATCGTAGCTTTTGTTCCGCAGAAGTTTATTGTTCATCCGGACGCGGTGCATTTCATAGAAGATAACACCATTTCCGTGAAAGATGTATTTGTGGGTGCCGAATGGTTTCCTACGGCCACTCCGGCAGCTCAATTCGGCTTTCTGCCGTTGATTACCGGTACGTTGTGGGTGAGTTTGTTCGCCATTCTTTTTGCTTTGCCGTTCGGGCTTTCGGTTTCTATCTATATGTCTGAAGTGGCAAACCCGAAAGTGCGGAACTGGCTGAAACCGATTATCGAACTGTTGAGCGGTATTCCTTCGGTGGTCTATGGCTTTTTCGGGTTGATTGTCATTGTTCCGTTGATTCAGAAGTTTTTTAATCTTCCAGTAGGAGAGAGCGGCCTGGCAGGGAGTATCGTACTGGCTATTATGGCATTGCCTACCATCATAACGGTGACGGAGGATGCGATGCGCAACTGTCCGCGTGCAATGCGGGAAGCGAGCCTGGCATTGGGGGCTTCTCAATGGCAGACTATATATAAGGTAGTGATTCCTTATTCTATTTCGGGTATTACATCCGGTGTGGTACTTGGCATCGGACGTGCTATCGGGGAGACGATGGCGGTATTGATGGTGACGGGTAATGCGGCCGTGATTCCGACAACTATTCTTGAGCCTTTGCGTACCATTCCGGCTACGATTGCCGCCGAACTGGGAGAGGCTCCTGCAGGTGGTCCGCACTATCAGACATTGTTCCTGTTGGGTGTCGTACTGTTCTTCATTACATTGATTATCAACTTTAGTGTGGAATATATTTCTTCTAAAGGATTAAAGCGTAGTAAATAAGATGGAAATACGGAGTAATAATAAAGCTAAACACCGTTCGCAGAAACTTGCTTTCGGAATTTTCCGGTTGTTGAGTCTTTGCATTGTATTGATATTGTTTGCGATTCTGGGATTTATCATCTATAAGGGAATCGGTACTATCAGTTGGGATTTCATCACTTCGGCTCCTACGGACGGAATGACGGGTGGCGGTATCTGGCCGGCTATTGTAGGTACCTTCTATCTGATGGTGGGAAGTGCGCTGTTTGCATTTCCGATAGGGGTGATGAGTGGTATTTATATGAATGAGTATGCGCCGAAAGGCAGGTTGGTACGCTTTATCCGGGTGATGACCAATAACTTGAGCGGTATTCCTTCCATCGTATTCGGATTGTTCGGTATGGCGCTGTTTGTCAATTATATGGGGTTCGGTGATAGTATTCTGGCAGGCTCTTTGACATTAGGTTTGCTTTGCGTACCTTTGGTTATCCGGACAACGGAGGAAGCCTTGAAAGCCATTCCTGACAGTATGCGTGAAGGTAGCCGGGCATTGGGAGCGACGAAGTTGCAGACGATAGGACGCGTCATTCTGCCGATGGGTATGCCGAACATTATAACAGGGTTGATTCTCGCATTGGGACGTGTTTCGGGAGAGACGGCGCCGATTCTGTTTACTTGTGCCGCATACTTCCTGCCGCAACTGCCTACCGGCATTCTGGATCAGTGTATGGCCTTGCCTTATCATTTGTATGTGATTTCCACCAGTGGAACGGATATGGAGGCACAACTGCCGCTGGCTTATGGCACGGCATTGGTATTGATTATGATGATCCTGTTGGTGAATCTGCTGGCTAATGCCTTGAGAAAGTATTTTGAGAAAAGAGTAAAAACGAACTAAATTAGTATATGGATACAGTGAAAATTGATACGCGTGATGTGAACTTCTGGTATGGGGACTTTCATGCATTGAAGGGCATCAGCATGCAGATTGAGGAAAAATCGGTTGTTGCTTTTATCGGACCGTCCGGTTGCGGTAAGTCTACTTTCCTCCGGCTTTTCAACCGGATGAATGATTTGATTCCTGCTACCCGTCTGGAGGGAGAAATCTGTATCGACGGACATAATATCTATGCGAAAGGCGTGGAAGTGGACGAACTCCGCAAGAATGTGGGAATGGTGTTCCAACGTCCCAATCCTTTCCCGAAAAGCATATTCGAGAATGTGGCTTACGGACTTCGTGTGAACGGAATAAAAGATAATGCTTTCATCCGCCAGCGTGTAGAGGAAACGTTGAAAGGAGCGGCTCTTTGGGAGGAGGTGAAAGATAAGTTGAAGGAATCGGCTTATGCACTGTCCGGCGGACAGCAGCAGCGTCTTTGTATTGCCCGTGCGATGGCTGTCTCTCCTTCGGTATTGCTGATGGATGAACCTGCCTCTGCGCTCGATCCTATTTCTACGGCGAAAGTGGAGGAGTTGATTCATGAACTGAAGAAGGATTATACGATTGTAATCGTTACGCATAATATGCAGCAGGCAGCCCGTGTCAGTGATAAGACGGCGTTTTTCTATATGGGAGAAATGGTGGAATTCGATCAGACGAAAAAGATATTCACCAATCCGGAGAAGGAGGCTACCCAGAATTACATAACGGGACGCTTCGGGTAATGAATTAGGCACGGATTACACGGATTTCACGGTTTTTAGAAATATGCTTGTTTAAAGCAACAGCGTCATCCGTGTAATCCGTGCCTAAAATTTATCTCTGAAATCTAATTAGCAGAATATTAATCATTTATATATAATAGACTATGGTAAAGTTTATAGAATCGGAACTCATCCTATTGAAGAAGGAAATTGATGAAATGTGGACCTTGGTGTACAATCAGCTTGACCGTGCCGGAGAGGCTGTGTTGACCCTTGACAAGGAGCTGGCTCAACAGGTGATGGTTCGCGAGCGCAGGGTGAATGCTTTTGAATTGAAGATAGATAGTGATGTGGAAGATATTATCGCATTGTATAATCCGGTGGCGATTGATCTTCGTTTTGTGTTGGCTATGTTGAAAATCAATACGAACTTGGAACGTTTAGGTGACTTTGCGGAAGGGATCGCCCGTTTTGTACTTCGTTGCAAAGAACCGGTATTAGATGCGGAACTGTTGTCTCGTCTTCGCCTGGCAGAAATGCAGGCAGAGGTGTTGTCGATGCTGGAACTGGCGAAACGTGCCTTGAATGAAGAGAGTAATGATTTGGCGGCAGGAGTGTTTGCCAAGGATAATTTGCTGGATGAAATCAATGCGGATGCAACAGGGATTCTTTCAGACTATATTATCGAACATCCGGAAGCTGTACATACTTGCGTAGATTTAGTCAGTGTGTTCCGTAAACTGGAACGCTCGGGAGATCATATTACCAACATTGCCGAGGAGATTGTTTTCTTCATTGATGCCAAAGTGTTAAAAC
>DXOJ01000688.1 GCA_019412865.1 Bacteroides sp.
CAAATTGATAGTTTATAGTGCCGTAAAGGTAAAAAAAGAGCCGTGAATTACAAAGCAATTCACGGCTCTTTTTTATTGTATACTTTTATCCGGATACTCAAATATCCTATTTGACTACTTTAAAAATGGCTGCTACCATCAAAGCAATGCGTACAAACCTTGCATTTAGGTAATCCGATAGCCTCAATCAGCGTTTCCAGCGTATTAAACTTCAATGAACTGAGACCGAAACGCTCGGCAATAATGCTAACCATCTTATCGTATTCCGGAGAACCGGTAGTAGCATATTTCTCCAGGTTCTTATTCTCATCCCCTTCCAGTTCCTTGATAATACGACGGGTAATCAACTCCAATGCATTTTTAGAAGCCGAAAAACCAACAAACGGACAAGCATAAATCAATGGCGGACAAGCGATACGCATGTGCACCTCCTTTGCTCCGTAATCATACAGAATCTTCACATTGTCACGCAATTGAGTTCCCCGCACGATTGAATCGTCACAGAACAACAAACGTTTATTTTGCAGCATGGCACGGTTTGGAATCAACTTCATCTTAGCAACAAGCGAACGCATCTCCTGATTGCTCGGAGTAAAGCTACGAGGCCATGTCGGTGTATATTTTGAAATAGCACGATGGTAAGGAACTCCCTTTCCTTCGGCATATCCTAAAGCCATACCCACTCCCGAATCAGGAATACCGCAAGCACAATCCACTTCCGATTCATCTGTCTGTCCCATTTTCAATCCGCTGGTGAAACGCACTTCCTCTACATTCTTTCCTTCATAACAAGAAGTCGGGAAACCGTAGTACACCCACAAAAACGAGCAAATCTGCATATCCTCATTGGGCTTGCGAAGCTGGTCAACATGATCGTCATACATACGGACAATCTCACCGGGACCTAAATATCTCTCAATCTCATAATCCAGATTCGGAAAACTGGACGATTCGCTCGTTGCAGCATAAGCACCGTCTTTCCTTCCAATCACCACCGGAGTACGTCCCCATCGGTCACGGGCAGCGATGATACTACCATCTTCCGTCAGAAGCAACATCGAACAAGAACCCTTAATGTGCTTAAACACATTTTCGATACCTTCCACAAAAGTTCTGCCTTGTATAATAAGTAATGCGATAAGTTCCGTCTGGTTGGTGTTGCTCGAACTAAGTTCGGCGAAGTGCATGTTTTGACTGAGAAGTTCTTCTTCCAATTCCTGGATATTGACTATTTTAGCGACTGTGACAATGGCGAAGCGCCCGAGGTGAGAATTGATGATGATAGGTTGTGCGTCTGTGTCGCTAATGATGCCGATGCCGGCGTTTCCTTTGAATTTGTCCAGTTCTCCTTCAAACTTGGTTCGGAAATAAGTACTTTCCAAATTGTGAATGGAGCGTATAAAACCTTTTTCCTCACTGTATGTTGCGAGTCCTCCTCGCTTGGTACCCAGATGTGAGTTATAATCTGTGCCGTAGAATAAATCGGTCACACAGCTCGTTTTCGAGACTGTTCCGGAATCTTATTTCCATTTCTTGATCGTTTTCAAGTCAGCGGGAGTTGCTTCAATCAAACTTACTGCAAATCCTCCGCTACGTGCCAGCTTCACAGACATCTTATTCTTGTTTGTAACAAGTCCTTTTTTTATCTGGTAAGAAGTAGGATTCTTTTCAAAATCCGCCTCCTTTCCGTCAGCATAAAGAGTAGCTACATATTGTTTTCCCGGTTCGAGAAAATCAAGTGTAAAAGCAGAAGTACGGGGATTCTCATCGGTGATACCACCTACAAACCAGTTATCAGTACCTTTTGCCTTACGTGCTACGGTAATATAATCTCCCGGTTCCGCTTCCAGATACTTGCTGTCATCCCAATCAACGGCTACATCCTTGATAAATTGAAATGCATCCATGTGACGTTCGTAACTCTCCGGAAGGTCGGCTGCCATTTGCAAAGGACTGTACATCGTTACATAAAGTGCCAACTGTTTTGCCAAAGTTGTACGTACAAAACTGTGGTCGCCTGACAGGAAAGAAAGTTTTGTATCAAAGATACCCGGTGTATAATCCATCGGTCCACCAATCTGACGGGTGAAAGGAAGCAAGGTGGTATGGAACGGCTTATTCCCTGCAAAGGCTTCATATTCCGTGCCACGAGCCGATTCATTACCGATCAGATTCGGATATGTGCGACATAATCCTGTCGGACGGGTTGCTTCGTGAGCATTTACACAGATCTTATATTCGGCCGCTTTTTCCACCGCATATAAATAATGATTGTTCATCCACTGTCCGTAATGATGTTCTCCACGGGGAATAATATTACCTACATACCCACTCTTTACAGCATTGTATCCGTTATCTATCATAAACTGATAGGCTTTATCAAGATGACGCTCGTAGTTACGTACAGAAGCGGAAGTCTCGTGATGCATCATCAGCTTCACTCCTTTTTCCTTTGCATACGCATTGAGCATCTTCACGTCAAAATCAGGATACGGAGTTACGAAATCAAAGACATAATCCTTCGAATTTCCGAACCAGTCTTCCCAACCTTCATTCCAGCCTTCCACTAAGATCTGGTCGAATCCATGTTGCGAAGCAAAGTCAATGTAACGCTTCACTTTGTTATTATTGGCTGCATGACGCCCGCTCGGTTTTGTTTTGGAATAATCCGTCTGTCCCAGTTTCACAGAATAAACATCATCCGTGTACGACCATGAACTTTTTCCGGTAATCATTTCCCACCACACACCGATGTATTTCACCGGCTTAATCCAAGAAACATCTTCGTAGGCACAAGGCTCATTCAAGTTCAAAGTCAATTTGGAAGCCAGAATATCACGAGCATCATCACTGACAATCACCGTGCGCCAAGGTGAACGGCAAGGCGTTTGCATATAACCTTTATCCCCTTTTGCATCAGGAGTCAGCCATGATTCAAAAATCAGATTCTGATCGTCAAGGTTCAGATGCATACAAGAATAATCAACCAAAGCCGCTTCATGCAGATTGATATACAACCCGTCGGCTGTCTTCATTTGCAGGGACGTCTGTACCCCCGTTGGAGAGAAAGGCGTTTGAGAAGCATTGCTGGTGATTGCGCCCTGCAGCAATCCGCGAATTTCAGAAAGCTTGGATTCGGTATAGTCATATTCCTGCGTATCATAATCGCCTGGAATCCAGAATGCCTTATGATCGCCGGCCATAGCAAACTGCGAATGTTCTTCTTTTATAACGAAGTAATTCAGATTCTTTTGCTGCGGGAACTCATAGCGGAACCCCAAGCCATCATTATAAAGACGAAAACAAATAATCAGATTACGATCTTGCGCCTTTTGATTCAGGGTAACAGCCATTTCATTATAATGGTTGCGGATTGATTTCACCTCTCCCCACACCGGTTCCCATGTTTCATCAAAAGCAGAAGTTTTAATATCGGCCAGAGTGAATCCATTCATCAGTCCGGGATCATTTTTCAATTCCAGTCCCAGTTTCGAAGGTTTAATCACCTCTTTTCCTTTATAAGAGAGTTCATACACCGGTTCTCCTTGCGTGTTGACAAAGAAATTAAGTTTTAATTGTCCGTCAGGAGAAGTGATACTTTCGGCTTTTGCTGATGTGCCGAAGAAAAAAGAGAGCAACAGGCAGACCCATATTGCAGTTCCTATTTTCATGTTCTTCATGATATAAATGAGTTAGTTAATAATCGTATGGCAAAGATAGACTGGAAATCCAAGTAGTGTTTTTCTTTATAAAGAAAATATAGAGGAATACAGATTCAAAAACGAAATAAGTACTTAATAATAAAACAGATAACACATTTTGTCTCCCCCCCAAAAATAT
>DXOJ01000689.1:0-1237 GCA_019412865.1 Bacteroides sp.
CTATTAATAGGTTGAAAATAACATATTTATAAACACTCATTGATTATGAGTTACCCAAAAATCGCCAAGCTAATATTCTGCTGCTTTTAGTCCCCTGCTGCATCCTGATAATCTTATACTCCGATGCATTCACAGACTCCAATTTAGCACATAGCTTTTCAAGATTCTTTTCTTTAGAAACCAGGCTGGTAAACCATCCACAGTTTTTCTGATATTTCTGACTCTCGGAAATCATATTCAGTATAAAACGGATTTCTCCACCCTCACACCAAAGCTCATTCGCACTCCCGCCAAAATTTAACTGTACTTTTTTCACTTTCGCGCCTTTCAGACTGCTTAATTTACGCAAGGTCCCGTCTTCCGCTTCTTCCTTCGAACTATGAAACGGAGGATTACAGATCGTAACATCAAAATACTCGTCAGGCATGATAATTCCATCAAAAACCTTCCGACTGTCTTTTTGAAGTCGCAAATCAATCTTATGTGCCAGCACCGGATTACAAGTCACTATCTTTCGTGCATTCTCAATGGAAACCGGATCAATGTCACTCCCAACAAATGTCCATCCGTATTCTGTATGCCCTATAATCGGATAAATACAATTTGCACCTACCCCAACATCCAGGCATCTACATTTCGTTTTCTGTCCATTTGAGTCCTCTTCCTGCAAATCTTTAACTCCCCCATCCGACTGAATGAGATCAGCAATATAATGAATATAATCCGCTCTTCCGGGAATGGGTGGACACAAGTATTGCTTCGGAATATCCCAGTATCGGATGCCATAATAACTTATCAATAATGCTTTATTCAATGCTTTCACCGCTTGCGGATTAAAAAAGTTTATAGTTTGTATTCCAAAAGGATTAAGCGATACGAATTTCTTAAGCGGAGGGTAATTTTCTATCAACAATGGAAAATCATATTGACCATTGTGCTTATTTCTTATATGTAACTCGCCTTTTTCTGCCATGTCGGCAAAGATACAGAGAATTTTCCTGTCTGCAAATTTTCCCTGTTAATACACTAAATTGGTTTCAAATCAGCAAACAAGATTTTTCTCTTTTCAGCTCTTTCAATACTGAATACCTAGAAAACATATTAAAATAAAAAAGCACCCATAAGGTCCTTTTCAGATTCCTTAATTGGGTGCTTTATTTTATAATGCATTGATATTCAATGCTTAAAAGCGGAGAGACAGGGATTCGAACCCCGGGTACCTCGCAGTACAACGGTT
>DXOJ01000689.1:1247-3970 GCA_019412865.1 Bacteroides sp.
TGCTTTCCGTTGAAAGCGGTGCAAAGGTACGAATCATTTTTAAATCTGCAAACATTCTGATATTTTTTTCGCGAATTAATCGTATTTTTGCAGTTCATTAGTAAGAACAGAAATATGATATACCCTCAAAACTTTGAGCAAAAGATAGGATTCGACCAGATAAGACAGTTACTAAAAGATAAGTGCCTCAGTACTTTAGGTGAAGAAAGAGTTACAGACATGAACTTTTCCGAGCAACATGAAGAGGTTGAGGAGAAATTAAACCAAGTAACAGAGTTTGTCCGCATCATCCAGGAAGAGGACGGATTTCCCGATCAATTTTTCTTTGATGTCCGTCCTTCGCTAAAACGTGTGCGAATAGAAGGAATGTATTTGGACGAACAAGAATTATTTGACCTACGCCGTTCATTAGAAACCATCCGTGACATTGTACGCTTTCTGCATCGGAATGAAGATGAAGAAGAAAACAATACCCCCTACCCTAGCCTGAAACGACTGGCAGGAGATATTGCCGTGTTCCCGCAACTGATAGGGAAAATAGATGGCATCCTTAACAAATATGGAAAAATCAAGGATAATGCCTCTACCGAATTAGCCCGCATACGTCGCGAACTTGCCAGTACGATGGGAAATATTTCCCGTTCATTAAACAGCATCCTGCGTAGCGCGCAGTCCGAAGGATACGTGGACAAAGATGTAGCTCCCACCATGCGTGACGGACGTCTGGTGATTCCAGTTGCCCCCGGACTCAAGCGAAAAATCAAAGGTATCGTACACGATGAATCCGCCAGTGGAAAAACTGTGTTTATAGAACCGGCGGAAGTGGTAGAAGCCAACAACCGCATCCGTGAACTCGAAAGTGATGAACGACGTGAGATCATTCGCATCCTTACCGAGTTCTCGAATATCCTTCGTCCATCTATCCCGGAAATTCTTCAATCATACGAATTTCTGGCGGAGATAGATTTTATCCGTGCAAAAAGCTACTTCGCCATACAGACCAATAGTCTGAAACCCGCCGTAGAGAATGAACAACTACTGGATTGGACGATGGCCGTGCATCCTTTATTACAACTTTCATTAGCCAAACATGGAAAGAAAGTCGTACCACTGGATATAGAGCTCGATCAAAAACAACGTATCCTTATTATATCCGGACCGAATGCCGGAGGTAAGTCCGTCTGTTTGAAAACAGTTGGTTTGCTGCAATATATGCTGCAATGCGGTATGCTGATTCCCTTGCACGAACGTAGTCATGCCGGTATATTCAGCAGCATCTTTATCGATATTGGTGATGAGCAATCTATTGAAGATGATTTGAGTACCTACTCTTCTCACTTGACCAACATGAAAATCATGATGAAGAGCTGCAACGAACGGAGCCTCATCCTGATTGACGAGTTCGGTGGAGGTACGGAGCCGCAAATCGGAGGTGCTATTGCCGAAGCCGTACTGAAACGTTTCAACCAGAAAGGAACATTCGGAGTCATCACTACCCACTACCAGAATCTGAAACATTTTGCTGAAGATCATGAAGGAGTAGTGAACGGAGCCATGCTTTACGACCGTCATCTCATGCAAGCACTTTTCCAATTACAAATCGGAAATCCGGGAAGTTCGTTCGCCGTAGAAATTGCACGAAAAATCGGACTACCGGAAGATGTCATCGCAGATGCTTCGGAAATCGTAGGAAGCGAATATATCAATGCAGACAAATACCTTCAGGACATTGTGCGCGACAAGCGTTACTGGGAAGGAAAACGTCAAACTATCCGTCAACGGGAAAAGCACATGGAAGAAACCATTACCCGTTACCAGACAGAGATAGAAGAATTGCAAAAATCCCGGAAAGAGATTATCCGGCAAGCAAAAGAAGAAGCGGAACGCATGCTTCAGGAATCCAATGCCCGCATTGAAAATACGATTCGTACAATAAAGGAAGCGCAAGCCGAAAAGGAAAAGACGCGCCAGGCACGTCAGGAACTGACAGACTTCCGTACTTCTCTGGATGCATTGGCATCTAAAGAGCATGAAGAGAAGATTGCAAAAAAAATGGAGAAACTAAAGGAAAAGCAAGAGCGGAAGAAAAACAAGAAGAGTGAACCGAAAGCTGCAGTCTCTTCTCCATCAAGTGCCCCTAAAATAGTGCCGATTGCAGTAGGAGAAAATGTAAAAATCAAAGGACAGACAAGCGTCGGCCAAGTGATGGAAATCAGTGGTAAAAATGCGACTGTTGCTTTTGGAAGCATAAAAACGACCGTAAAAATAGACCGTCTGGAACGTGCCAATCATACGCCCAAGACGGAAGGGATTGCAAAAAGCACTTTTGTCAGCAGCCAGACACACGATCAGATGTATGAAAAGAAGCTTAGCTTCAAACAGGACATTGATGTACGCGGAATGCGTGGGGATGAAGCCTTACAGGCAGTCACCTATTTTATTGATGACGCCATATTAGTCGGCATGGATCGTGTACGTATCCTTCACGGCACAGGAACGGGAATACTTCGTACACTTATCCGCCAATATCTGGCCACCGTACCGGGAGTCAGCCACTATGCCGACGAACATGTACAGTTTGGCGGTGCCGGAATCACAGTAGTCGATTTTGACTAACACGTAAACAAAACGTTCAAAGAACTTGTTCTCATTTAGAAAACCACTACCTTTGTTACAGTGGTTTTCTAAAACGAGAATAAAGCATGAAGAATAATCTGTTAAGC
>DXOJ01000069.1 GCA_019412865.1 Bacteroides sp.
CTATACAATGGAGAGACTTGTGCGTGTAGCCAAAGATTTGCGGCAAGTGTACCGTTTTAACGGTTATATCCATCTCAAGAGTATTCCCGGAGCCAGTCGCGAATTAGTGAATGAAGCCGGATTGTATGCCGATCGTCTTAGCGTCAACGTTGAAATTCCCAAAGAAGAAAATTTGAAACTGCTTGCACCGGAAAAAGACCATAAAAGCGTATTTGCTCCGATGAAATACATTCAACAAGGCGTGTTGGAGAGTAAAGAAGAACGGCAGAAGTTTCGCCACGCACCGCGTTTCGCACCTGCGGGACAAAGTACCCAGGTGATTGTGGGAGCTACCTCCGAATCGGATAAAGATATTCTTTTTCTTTCGTCGGCACTTTACGGGCGCCCCACCATGAAACGTGTCTATTACTCGGGCTACGTTTCCGTAAATACGTATGATAAGCGTCTTCCGGCATTGAAACAGCCGCCTCTGGTACGTGAAAACCGGCTCTATCAGGCTGACTGGTTATTGCGTTTTTATCAATTCAAGGTAGATGAAATTGTGGATGATTCTTATCCGGATCTCGATCTCGAAATAGACCCGAAACTTTCGTGGGCTTTGCGCCATCCCGAACAGTTTCCTGTCGACATCAATAAGGCAGACTACGAAATGTTGCTCCGTGTGCCGGGAGTAGGGGTGAAGTCGGCGAAACTGATTGTTGCTTCCCGTCGTTTTTCGCGGCTGGGATTTTATGAACTGAAGAAGATAGGAGTGGTGATGAAGAAAGCGCAATATTTCATCACTTGCAAAGAACTGCCTCTCCAGATGCAGACAGTGAACGAACTTTCTCCGCAACGGGTGCGCAGCTTATTGTTGCCGAAACCGAAAAAGAAAGTGGATGAACGTCAGCTGTTGCTTGATTTTGGCGAATAGTAAATATGCTTGGTGTTTTTTATGAATGTTTATATTTACGATAAAACCTTTGATGGGCTGCTGACGGCTGTGTTCGACGCCTATTTCCGCAAGACTTTTCCCGATGCTTTGTTGTCGGAAGGAGATGCTTTGCCTTTATTTTGTGATGAGCTGCATACGGTAGTGACCGATGAAGAAAAGGCCGGGCGTGTGTGGCGGGGATTGCAGAAGAAAGTTTCCTCTTCTGCTTTGGGTTGCCTCACGCAAAGTTGGCTGTCGGAACTTCCGGAAATAGGAATACTTATTTTTCGATATATCCGTAAAGCAATCGATGCCCCCCGTATTCTATGCTAATATCCTAATCTCTTATTCCGTTTAACAATAAATTAACTTC
>DXOJ01000690.1 GCA_019412865.1 Bacteroides sp.
ACCCCGAGATTACAAATCACGTGCTCTGGCCAACTGAGCTAAAGAGGCGTTTTTCTTTTGCGGGTGCAAAGGTATGAATTTCTTTTAAAAATGCAAATACATCGCATACTTTTTTTATATTTGCAAAGTTACCAATGATTAGATGAAAATGAAAATTATGAATGTATGTAGTGTGGCGCTTTTAGCCATAGGTATATGGGCTTGTTCCGGACAGAAGAAAGGAACGGCGAATGTTGAAGTTGCAACAGATAGTGTAGAAGTAACTGCGGATGCAAAATCAGTTCAGGCAGATAGTACAGGATATATTGTTCGGGTAGGAGAGATGGCTCCGGATTTCACAATTACCTTGACAGATGGGAAGCAAGTGAGTTTATCTTCCCTTCGTGGTAAAGTTGTCATGTTGCAGTTCACTGCAAGCTGGTGTGGGGTTTGCCGTAAAGAAATGCCGTTTATCGAGAAGGATATTTGGTTGAAGCATAAAAATAATGCAGACTTTGCTCTGATTGGCATTGACCGTGACGAACCGCTTGACAAAGTACTGGCTTTTGCAAAATCTACCGGAGTCACTTATCCGTTAGGACTGGATCCGGGAGCTGATATCTTTGCGAAGTATGCATTACGTGAATCTGGAATAACGAGAAACGTGTTGATTGATAAGGAAGGGAAAATTGTAAAGCTGACTCGTTTATATAATGAGGAAGAGTTTGCTTCTCTTGTGCAGGCAATTAATGAAATGCTGAAATAAAAGAGAACCTTCATCAGATGTTTCCAACGGAACATATATGAGTATATAAAAATAGTAACGCTATCCTGATGTGATGGCGTTACTATTTTGGTTATATAGTGACGCTATCCGGAGTGTATACCGTCACTATATGAAGATGCATTTTCAAGCAATGCTAAGTTTGACCAGGTAATCGTAATGCTTTCCTTCTTTTATCAATTCTGCCTTAAAACCACATTCGGAAGCATATAAGCTAAGAGTCTGGAAATCTACATATAACCAGTCGAATGTGTCTCCTTTTACATCTTTATATTGCATTTGGAAGTCGATCTCTCCGTAGTAATCTCCGGCCAGATCGATGACTATGCTACCGTCTTCCTCTTCAAAAAGATAACGCAAATCACTGGAATCCATAAATATGCATCCACCGGGGTGGAGAATACGTTTCATCCGTTGGAAAAATTCGGGCATATTATTCAGCCGTCCGATGATTCCGGAACCATTCATGAGCATTAGGATCGTATCGAATGTTTCGGAAAATGTTTCATCAAAAAGGTTGATGAGACGAGGATCGTTCACTCCGCGTTGTTTCATTACTTCGACAGATAAGGGAGAAATATCAATGGCGCATACGTCTTTTCCCATTTCCTGAAGTGCGAGCGCATGGCAACCACTTCCGGCACCTACATCCAAAATCCGTCCAGTAGCCATTTGCAGGGCGGTGCGCTCTAGTACAGGCATAGACTGTATACTACGAAACAGTTCTTTGACGGGAATTTCATCTTCTTCGAATTGAGAAGAAAATACCCGCAAACGATCAGCTCTATGATGGTTGAAATAGTCAGAAATAGCGGCTCCCATCGGGTCCTTTTCTGCAGAAAGAATTGTTATTGCCATTGGTGGTTACGATTGTTAACTTTGCAAAGATAAATAAATCCGTAGAAAAGGGTTATCTTTGCCATCGGAAATGTTGAATACTAATAAATGATTATATGAGTATAGAAGAAGCAATCATGGGTGGCATCGTTTTTAAAGGTAAGAAAGATAAGCCCAAAGAAGAGGAAAAGGTGAAAACGAAAGCGAAAAAAGCGACGTATATTCGTGGACAACATGGTTCGGGTGCAGCGAAGATGAAAGCAGATATCCGGAAGAAAAGAGCTAGCCGACATAAAAAATAAAGGCTGTAGCAATAAACGGATCATCAATCCGGTTGCCTTTTAATCATTGAGGAGTGGCTTTTTTCTGATTAAGCAACTGGCAAAGGTGGTGTTTATTTTCGGATACATATTTATAGTATTTGTTGTTTTAGGTATATATACTATGTGTTTGATAGATCATATATTCTACATAAAAAGTGAGGTTGTGTCAAAAGGGACTCTCCATAATATTGTGTAAATAGAAAACTACAGGATTCTTCTCGTAG
>DXOJ01000691.1 GCA_019412865.1 Bacteroides sp.
ATACCAATGTGCGAATAACAGATGCCGTATTTAAAAACGGCACACCAGTATATCGACACCTTATTATATTATTTCTCGATTCTATTATTTCTCATTGTAAATCACTTCCAATACGGTCTGACCGACTGCTTTCAACGTATTCTTATCAATATGTTCCATATTGTCATTGACAGTATGCCATGTCGGGGTAAAGTCACCCTCCTGATTATATGGAATAATATCAATCGTTTTAATACGTGCCAGACGATTAATGAACAGATGGTCGTCTGTTACAAATCCTCCGTTTCCATCCATGAAAGTCTTTCCGTAACCCGCTTTTTTTGCCGCTTTCCAAACCTTCTTATTTATGTCCGGAGCAAATTCCTCCGAATATCCTTCTTTCATAAACACACTGCCTTCACCTCCTACCATATCAAGCAGGATACCAAAACGTGCATTATATCCTTGTACATGAGGATTACGTGCCCAATACTGCGATCCCAGACACCAGAACTCCTCCTTGTGCTGCCCCGTGTAAAACTGTGGCGCACCATAGTCTTCTGCATCCAATAGAATGATGTCAATTCCCAATTCCGGTTGTTGCTGATTGACCAGACGGGCTATTTCGAGCAAAGCTCCTACCCCACTGGCACCATCATTTGCACCCAGAATCGGAGTTTTATGGTTCTTCTCGTCAGAATCGTTATCCGCCCATGGACGTGTATCCCAATGTGCAAACAAAGCGATTCTCTTTTTACTTTCCGGCTTATAAGAACCGATAATGTTTCTCGCTTTCAACAACGTCCCGTCATAAGCAATCAAATCGGCATATTGGTTAGTCACTTGAGCACCGAAAGCCTCCAACTGACCGGCAAGGTAATTGCCACAGGCAACATGTTCTTTTGTATTAGGAACACGAGGTCCGAAATCTACCTGATTCTTTACATACAAATAAGCACTATCCGCATCAAATTGAGGTACATTCACGACAGTTTCTTCATTTTGTTCACTCGTACTATTTGCCTTGTTACCTCCACCGCAAGAGAATGCTGACAATAACAAAAAGGCACTCATTAATACTATCATAGTTTTCTTTTTCATCGTCCTTTTATCTATTAAAGCCTCAAAATTAGTCATTTTCACCACAGCATCGTTCAGATGGAATGGATTATTAACATATAAACTTCAGTTCCACATTTTTCTTTCCCACCACAAGCTCTACTTTTGCACCGTTGATAAGCGGGAGATTATGAGTCACATGCCCCACCGGGAAATTGAAACAGACGGGATAATCATACTCTTTTACTAAATCTGCCAAAGCGGCATACAATTCCTTACCCAGTGAACAGTCTTCTTCATATTCCGTAAATTGACCGATAATCAATCCGGACAGTTTTTCAAGTACGCCTCCTAGTTTCAAATTATACATCATACGCTCGATAGCATGCGGACGTTCGCTAACATCTTCAATAAACAGTATAGTCCCTTCCGCCGGAATATCATAAGGAGTCCCACGCAAACCGTAGGCTACCGCCATATTACCGCCATGCAAAACACCTTGTGCAGTTCCCTGCTTGTTCAATTTATGCTTCTCGCACGTGTAAGAAGGAATATTTCCCAATAAAATATCCTTCAGATAGTTTGCACAAAGATCATCTTCGGGTTCCACCGTAAGATGACGGGCCATCAATGAATGAAGGGACGCATATCCATTTTTCTGAAACAGATTGTGCAAGGCGGTTATATCGCTAAACCCCAGTAACCATTTCGGATGCTCACGAAAGGCCGTAAAATCAATTTTATCGATCAAATGTACCGCCCCATACCCTCCACGGCTACAAAGAATAGCTTTCACTTTAGGGTCGTCCATCGCATCCTGCAAATCTTTCAGCCGCTGCTTGATTGTCCCGGCATATCTTCCGGACGAACTTCCGGCATGTTTTCCTATAGCCACTTTCAAGCCCCATAATTCCATCCGTTTCTTGGCTCCTTTCAGGAATTGTTGGTCTATCTTACTCGAAGGTGATACAATAACCACTTTATCACCATTCTGCAAAAAGGGAGGAAATTGAATATCCATATATGTTCTTATTTTATTGACTTTCGTTGATAAAAACGTACCCAGTCCACTTCCATTTCTACCGGAAGATCCTTGGGAGAGACTGCTCCCACCCACGAGCCTCCCAACTGCATATCAATCAGCAGATAAAATGGCTGATTAAAAGGGAATTGTCCCTCTTCTTGCGTTTGTATGCGGGGGTAAGTAAACGTATGCACATCATTGACATAAAATGAAAGACTGTCAGGATACATTTCGACTGCAAAAATATTGTAGCGGTCGGGGTGAATCACTCCCGTAGAATGTGATACCGGGTGATCCTTGATTCCCAGCGTATAAGTGTAATGGGAATGAACGGTCTGATAAGCAATAGAATCATTATTCAAACGTTCCATGATATCAATCTCACCACCGGATGGCCATGCCGCTCCTTCAGGCAGCATCCAGATGGCAGGCCATGCTCCTCCCGCCGCATTCAACTTGGCACAAATCTCAATACGCCCGTTCGTAAAAGCCTTTTTACCTTTCGTATAAACACCACCTGTCAAATAAGGGGCAGTGTCATTGGGTTGGGTATGATTGACAATACCTCTCAACACCAGTTTGCCTTTACGCATGGCATAACAGGAATCAAAGTCCGTCATATAGTTATTCCAGTCTGACTTTCCTCGTGGAATCTTGCTCCAGACCTGTGAATCAAAGTTCTTTTTCTGATTAAAGTTCTCTTCCCAGATCAAAGACCAACCGGAAGATATCTTGCTGCTTTTACAGGAAACAAGCGTCCAACAAAGGAAAATTAAGCTAAGAAATAATAGATTTTTAAACTGTTTCATGGTACTTTTATTTTATTGGGGGATTTATTTGCAAAAATACAGGAAAAAACGGTTCCATGCACATCCAACGGCCAAAACAAATAAAATATAGCAAAATGTTACATAATGGATGTAATTTTTCGGGTTATAATCGTTATTTTTTCAATCATTTTTCTGATATTTGCTAAAAATCTAACGTTATGGAACCTATTCTAAATTTTGCCCAGTTAACGGCTCATCTTAAAAAACTAAACCATAGAAAACGAATTGCCGTGGTCTGTGCGAACGATCCTAATACTGAATATGCCATCTCCCGTGCTTTGGAAGAAGGGATTGCAGAATTTCTGATGATTGGAGATTCTACCATTCTGAAGAAATATCCCACGCTCAAGCAATATCCCGAATACGTAAAAACCATCCACATAGAAAATCCGGATGAAGCGGCGCGCGAAGCTGTCCGCATTGTCCGTGAAGGAGGAGCGGATATTTTGATGAAAGGGATTATCAATACGGACAACTTACTGCGTGCCATACTCGACAAAGAAAAAGGTTTGTTACTGAAAGGGAAAATTCTCACGCATCTGGCAGTAATGGAAATTCCGACTTACCATAAACTGCTTTTCTTCTCGGATGCTGCTGTCATTCCGCGTCCCACGCTACAGCAACGTATAGAAATGGTCTGGTATGCTATCTGTACCTGCCGTCACTTTGGTATCGAACAACCGCGTGTCGCACTGATTCACTGCACAGAAAAAGTGAGTGCCAAGTTCCCTCATTCACTAGACTATGTGAATATCGTAGAACTTGCCGAAGCGGGAGAATTCGGAAATGTGATTATTGACGGTCCGCTGGATGTACGTACCGCCTGCGAACAAGCAAGTGGTGATATTAAAGGAATTGTATCTCCTATCAACGGACAAGCGGATGTATTGATATTCCCGAACATTGAATCGGGTAACGCATTCTACAAATCCGTTTCCCTGTTTGCACAGGCAGAAATGGCAGGATTGCTGCAAGGCCCCATTTGCCCTGTAGTGCTTCCATCGCGTAGTGATTCCGGCTTGTCCAAATATTACAGCATTGCGATGGCATGCTTACAAGTGTCAGGAGATTGCAAATGCAGAAAACAAGTCAGCCAAGTCACCGGCTCATCATTCTAAATTCACCACTAAAAGCCTACCATTCATGAAAATTCTGGTCATCAACCCCGGTTCTACTTCTACCAAAATAGCGGTTTACGAAAATGACACTCCTCTGTTCGTCAGCAATATAAAACATTCAGTAGAAGAACTATCCGCTTTTCCCGAGGTGATAGACCAGTTTAAATTCCGGAAAAACCTGGTGTTACAAGAATTGGAAAACAATAAGATACCTTTTTCTTTTGATGCCATCATCGGACGCGGCGGTTTAGTAAAACCGATACCAGGCGGAGTGTATGAGGTAAATGAAGCCATGAAACGTGATACCGTACATGCCATGCGTACCCATGCCTGTAACTTAGGAGGATTGATTGCCAGCGAACTGGCGGCTACATTGCCCGGCTGTCCGGCTTTCATTGCTGATCCGGGAGTGGTGGATGAACTGGAAGACATAGCACGCATCACAGGTTCTCCTTTAATGCCGAAGATTACTATCTGGCATGCATTAAACCAGAAAGCAATCGCCCGCCGCTTTGCCAAAGAGCAGGGAACCCAATACGAAAAGCTGGATTTAATTATCTGCCATCTGGGAGGTGGCATCTCTGTCGCAGTCCATCACCACGGACGAGCCATTGACGCCAACAATGCATTGGACGGTGAAGGTCCTTTCTCACCGGAACGTGCCGGTACACTTCCCGCCGGTCAACTGATCGACCTATGTTTTAGCGGTCAACTCACCAAAGACGAATTGAAAAAACGTATCTCCGGACGCGCCGGACTGACCGCCCATCTAGGTACAACCGATGTTCCCGCCATTATACAATCTATCGAAGAAGGAGATAAAAAAGCGGAACTGATACTGGATGCCATGATTTACAATGTTGCAAAAGCAATAGGAGCTAGTGCCACCGTACTTTGTGGAAAAATAGATGCCATCCTTCTGACAGGAGGCATCGCTTATTCGGACTATGTGATTTCAAGACTGAAAAAAAGAATTTCTTTCCTGGCTCCCATCTACGTTTATCCCGGAGAAAATGAAATGGAGTCGTTAGCATTTAATGCCGTAGGAGCACTAAAGGGGGAATTGCCGATACAAATCTATAAATAGGCAGTCGCACAAAAAGGCTATTTAGTAACCAATCACCAAGCAGTTGATTGTTTCTGTTTCTAATTGGAAACGGCTAACTGTACAGCACCATTCACAATGCTTGCTAATATAAAGCCTTGAGCACATAAATGGTTTGACAAAAAAAGAACACTAATACAAATAATAACAGTAAGGTATATTTGTCTATTTCACATAGATAGTTGAATAACATAGTAAAAAAATACTTTTGCGATAGTTTCTTTAGCGGGGTTAATAAAAAAAGCGCCTATTAGCCATCGCATTAACCACGATTTTAACCACGACCTTAACCACGAAGCTATACTTTTGTCATGTCTCAACCCGTTGGAACATTCAACGTTGGCAACGCATGAAAACGCTGTGATTACTTCGCAAGCTATAAACTCAAAAAGAAAATTATGAAGAAATGTTGGTTATTATTTTCAGTGCTTAGCTGCACGCTTCTTGCCCAGTCCAAAGACTGGACACAATACGTTAATCCGTTAATGGGAACACAATCATCTTTTGAATTATCAACAGGTAACACCTACCCTGCCATTGCCCGCCCTTGGGGAATGAATTTCTGGACGCCACAGACCGGAAAAATGGGAGACGGATGGCAATATGTCTATACAGCCAATAAAATCCGTGGATTCAAACAAACCCATCAGCCCAGCCCATGGATAAACGATTACGGACAGTTCTCCATTATGCCGATGGTAGGTAAACCTGAATTCGACGAAGAAAAGCGGGCTAGCTGGTTCGGACATAAAGGAGAAGAAGCAGCTCCTTATTACTACAAGGTGTATCTGGCCGAATACGATATTGTCACGGAGATGTCTCCTACTGAACGTGCTGTACTCTTCCGGTTCACTTTCCCGGAAAACGAACATTCGTATATTGCAGTCGATGCATTTGACAAAGGGTCTTTTATTCAGATTATCCCAGAAGAAAACAAAATTATCGGTTATAGTACACGCAATAGCGGAGGAGTTCCCGAAAACTTCAAGAACTATTTCATTATTCAATTCGATAAGCCTTTCACCTATAAAGCCACTGTGAATAATGGAAGTATTCAAGAAAATGCAACCGAACAGACTACTGACCATGCAGGAGCCATTATAGGTTTTAAAACTCAACGTGGAGAACAAGTACATGCACGCATCGCTTCTTCCTTTATCAGCTTCGAACAGGCTGCAAGGAATATGAAAGAATTAGGAAATGACAATCTGGAGCAGATAAAACAAAAAGGACAGAAAGCATGGAACCAGGTACTGGGAAAAATCGAAGTGGAAGGAGGAAATCTCGATCAATACCGCACTTTCTACTCCTGCTTATACCGTTCGTTACTTTTCCCCCGAAAATTCTACGAACTGGACGAAGCCGGAAAACCTGTTCATTACAGCCCCTATAACGGGCAAGTTCTACCGGGATATATGTTTACCGACACCGGGTTTTGGGATACCTTCCGGTGTCTTTTCCCATTACTGAATCTGATGTATCCGTCGATGAATAAAGAAATGCAGGAAGGGCTCATCAATACCTACAAAGAAAGCGGATTCTTCCCCGAATGGGCCAGCCCCGGACACAGAGACTGCATGATAGGAAATAATTCGGCTTCCATACTGACAGATGCTTATTTAAAAGGTATTAAAGTAGAAGATGTGAAAACCTTGTACGAAGGGTTAATACATGGAACAAAAAGCGTACATCCCACCGTATCTTCCACAGGAAGACGCGGATACGAATATTATAATAAGCTAGGCTACGTCCCTTATGACGTAAAAATCAATGAAAACACTGCCAGAACTTTGGAGTATGCCTACAACGACTGGTGTATCTATCAATTAGCCAAAGAATTAAAGCGACCGGAAAAAGAAATACAGCTCTTTGCCAAACGGGCGATGAACTATAAGAATGTATTCGATAAAGACTCCAAGCTCATGCGAGGAAAAAATGAAGATGGAACATTCCAATCTCCATTCTCACCATTGAAATGGGGGGATGCATTTACCGAAGGAAACAGCTGGCACTACTCATGGTCTGTATTCCACGATCCACAAGGATTAATTGACTTAATGGGAGGAAAAGATATGTTTATCACTATGCTGGATTCTGTATTCTCCGTACCTCCTGTCTTTGATGAAAGTTATTACGGGCAGGTTATTCATGAGATTCGTGAAATGACAATCATGAATATGGGGAATTACGCACATGGCAACCAACCAATCCAACACATGATCTACCTATACAACTATGCCGGTCAACCCTGGAAAGCGCAGTATTGGCTACGCCAGGTCATGGATAAAATGTACACACCGGGTCCTGACGGATATTGTGGAGATGAAGATAATGGGCAGACTTCGGCATGGTATGTTTTCTCCGCATTAGGTTTTTACCCCGTATGTCCGGGAACCGACGAATACGTCGTTGGTGCTCCTCTTTTTAAAAAAGCAACCTTACATCTTGAAAACAGTAACAGCCTCATCATCCAGGCAACCGATAACAGCAAGAAGAATATGTATATTCAAACAATGAATCTGAACGGCACAGAATATAAAAAGAACTATCTACGCCATGAAGACTTATTAAAAGGAGGAAACATCAACTTCCAAATGGGAAGCCAGCCCAATTTAAGCAGAGGAACAGAAGAGGAAAGCTTTCCTTACTCCTTCTCTAAAGTCCTAAAAAAGATTCATTAAATTCATAAAAAACAAGAGACTGTTTAATTAAGTCTCATGTTGATAAGTTTGCCTCTATTATGGGAATCCATAGCAGAGGCAAATTTTATTCTTCAAGACTTATTAGAGATATTCATTAAAAGGAAAAAGTTATCTCCTTATTCATCAACGTTTCAAAATCAGGCAAAAATAGATGAACCGCAAACCATCTAGCAACATTTATGGTATTTGTATTTTAAGAAAGAGTAACTTCTTCCAATAAGGCAAGCTCCCAACTACGCCAAACAATCGTAATTAACTTCAACCCACCTTTCGCTCTGGCTTCTGCCACCAGTTCGTCTTCGCTGTAACGCAGCAACTGACCACGTGCCTCATCGGCAAGGGTACGTATTTCTTTTTCCGAAGCACCGGCTTTTGCATATTTCACCTCAAGCAGATAGGTGAAAGGAGGCAGTACGGGAACCGACGGACTAGGTCTGAATAAGAAGTCTGCGAAGCCTTTATTCAATTCGTATTCCGGGTAGAGCTGATAATACCGATACATTCCTAAATAAGCAAGCAAGAAGCCTTTAATATGCGCTTCACCTTCAATATATTCACGAATACGGCTTTGCTCACGAACAGCGTCGGCAATAAAATCGAACAACGGTTTCCAGTCCCCTCTGAAAGCCATATTCTCAAATAAAGCACTCATCTTGTTCATATCCATTTTAAAGATACCATGCTTGACGTAGCCTTGTATCAGGAAATTAAACAGCTGCTCTCTTACAACTAAATTCGGCACATGCAAAATGGGTCTTCCCACCATATCTACACCTTTAATGGAGAGAAGCCCGAAATAGAATAATAAAGACTTGAAATTACTGGGATCTGTCATCTCCAATGCAGAAAAATGAGTAACAATGTCAGTAATAATCTCTCCTTGCTCGGCTATTTCCTTTATAACGGAAAAATTCTCTCCCAATCCGTGATCTAGCTTTATCAAGTATGCCAACTTATTAAAGTCGGTGCGAATGTTAGGGTCTACAATTTCTTTTGGCTTTTTATGATGAAGTACAAAAGATTTCAGAAAATAAAGTGCCATGTCAGAATTAAACATACACTGTTCCAATGTATCTTCACTAAAGCAATAATTGTCATAATTGGGTTTCATCATGGCAACTATTTCATCTATAGATTCTTGAAGTACTCCCTGCTCTTTATAATATGTCAACATCTCACGCAACTCTTTCTCACTGAATCCAACCAAATCATTAAACCATGAATCAGTCGTTATATTGGTTCCGATGTTAAAGCCACTAGTCACATCATCCATCGTCACCGGACTCACTCCGGTAATAAACAACCGTTCAAGAGCGGCTCCGGTTCCGGTAGTGGCAGATTTTATCACGTTAAAGAAGCCACGAATAAAACCTTCGCCATGCGTTGCTTTCCTATAAAATTCCGTACCGTAAGTCGAAAGAATGGTATTGGTGAAATTATCATATTCATCAATGAGTAAATAAATACGAATATTTTTCTTACGGGTAGCATAGGAATTAATCGCAGACAGAAAAGCACCGGGTTCTTCTTGTATTTTCTCATCAAGAACATCCCAAATTTCTTTTCCTAACAAATCTTCATACTTAAAGACAAAATCTTTAAGTTTGCTACAACAATGCAGCTTAAACGATAGTTCTACTTCATTGACATTGGAACTCACTTCCGAAAAATTAAATCGCATGATGAGAAACTGATTGTGGAGCTTCGTCGGATGCTGACCTATGTATAGCTGACCAAACAACTCGTCAAACTGTTCAGCATGACTTACGTCATAATAGGCCTCTAACATAGCCAAAGTCAGACTCTTCCCAAATCTACGGGGACGTATCAGAAACAGATAAGGCGGTTGCATCTCTATTTTTTCAATGAACATTGTCTTATCTACATAATAATAATTCTCTTTCTGAATTCGGCTAAAATCAGTTATTCCGTAAGGTATTTGTTTCATCATATTGCGATTCCTTTCAATTTATCTGTCCCTTATTTCTGCAGACTTTTTTCAATATTCTGCAAACGGCGTTCTAACGCTGCATACTTTTCATCCTTTTCTTTTAAAAGACGCTCGTAGAGTTCAGTGATTTTTTCGATAGGATTGAAGTTGTTAACTCGACTATCATTAATACTATCTTCGGTATCAGACTTAACTATACCCATGCTGATGTTTGCCCCACCTGCACTTTGTTCTGAATTATTCACCGTATTATTTTCAAACACCACCGTCTGTGCATCCTCCTCCAAAGTCTTGAGATAATCGAAAGGGACATTCAATGCACGTGCAAAACGTTGCAACATCTCATCATCAATCACTTTCATCTTCTCATATTTAGAAACAGCAGGTTGTGAGAGATGTACTAATTCACTCAAACCCTCCTGGTTCATATCCTTTTCAATACGGGTACGACGTATATTGCGTCCGTGATGGAC
>DXOJ01000692.1:0-6033 GCA_019412865.1 Bacteroides sp.
GTCAAAGGAGTGCGCAATTCATGGGAGATATTGGTAAAGAACTTGATTTTCATCTCTGATACCTTCTGCTCGATATAAATATCATTCTTCATTTTAAGCATGAAGAAAGCCAGGCGCAGGCTGAAATAGAGAGCTGCCAAACCTAGAATTACATATATAAGGGTTGCCCACCAGCTCAACCACCACGGTGGAAGGATAGTAATAGCCAATGTACAGTTGGAAACCAGCTCCGGATTGGCTTCATCTACGGTTTCGACACGGAATGTATAGTCTCCGGGAGGTACGTTGGTATAAGAAGCGATACGGTTCTTTCCGTTATAATGCCATTCTTTTTCGTATCCTTCGAGTATATATCGATAAGATACCCGGTTCTGATTATAGAAATTCAGTGCGGCAAATTCAATCGTGAACATGGATTGATTGTAGTTCAGTTCGATTGCTTTGGCGTATGTGATGGATTCTTTCAGGATCGGACATTCGCGGAAACTACGTAGATCGCGGTTGGAAACTTTAAAGTCAACAATACGTGTATCGTAGTTCGTATGCAATGTTTCCAGTTTGTCGGGAGAGAATGTCAGGATTCCCTGCCGGGTACCAATCCACAAATCTCCATTCAAGGTACGGAGGGCACTACCCTCTTCCAGTTCTACGTTCAGGAAACCGTCGTATTTGTCGTAGTTACGAAACTGTTCGGTAGCTTTATTGAAGCAAGACAAGCCAATTTCCGTTGTAAACCACAAGTTACCGTTTTTATCTTCTACGATGGACTTGACTACATCGTTATTCATTCCTTCGCGTATGCCGTATGATTTGAAGATCGGTTCACGCTTTTCTTTATCATAGCGGACTAATTTATTCAAACCGCCTCCGAATACACTTACCCAGATTTGCGAATCAGTATCTTTGTAGAGTACATAAATATCGTTATCCGCTACGTTTGAATTTTCGCTGACCTGGCGGTACGTTTCAAACTGGATCTGTTCGGGGGTAGTGAAATGTCCGTCGAAAGACATCAGGCCATCCATTGTTCCTACCCAAATACGTCCGTCTTCATCTTCCGTCATGGTACGTACCTCCATATAAAGACCGTATGCAGGATATTGTTTCAAGCCATTGTATTTATGTATAAAGGTAATTGCTCCGTTCTCTTCGGAAATTAGATTCAGACCTCCTCCCAGTAATCCTACCCAAATGCGTCCCTGGCTGTCCTGATAGGTAAAGTACACATCGTTGTTACTGATAGAATTCGGATTCTTGGGGTCATTGATATAACGGGTAAAACGCAACCCGTGCGGTGAATTCATGTCCGGTTCGGCTTTAACAAGCCCGTTTCCTTTGGTGGAAAACCAAAGATTACCGTCTTTGTCTTCCATAATATGATATACGGCTCCTAACAGATAGTTCTTATCCGAGAAGATTTGTTTCACTTGTCCGTTACGATCTAGGCGATACAGGGCTTGCCAGCGGGTTCCTACCCAAATATCCCCATTTTGCGCCTGGAAGAGAGCACGTATTCCCTGATTCCAAGAAGTCGATCTCTCGGGCACCACCGGAGATGGAGAAACTTCTGTCAGCAGTTGGAATTGCTTCTTGGGGAAATTAAGCCTGTATACTCCGCTGCTCGTAGATGCCAGCCAAAGGATGCCATCTTTATCCAGCAGAAGATGGAAGAAAAGCTGATTGGGAAGATCGTCGGAGAAAGGCTTCAATTGGTTGATACGGGTCATTTCCAGTTTCTCCCTGTCGAATAGAAGAATTTCCCCTCCCGGAGTCATAAAGAACATGCCTTGTTCGCCGGCATCCTGCATTTCAAAATTGCCGATTGCGTTCTGATTGGGGAATGTAAAGCGGTGATGGCTCCTGTTCAGGGGATCATAATAGGTCAATGCCTGGTTACCCTCCTGAAACCATACCTTATCATATTTATCATAGAATATAATTCCATTGTCCTTTTCGGGGATGGTAAAGGGGAGCTTGGTCAACTGTTTGTAGCCGATATTGTACTCGTATGCTCCTTCGTTGGTGGTAATGTACATCAGACCGGATTCCGTTACCAGCAAATTAGAAACCGGCTGTTTGATTTCCGGTATCTCGTAACGGTTGACCACTCCGTTTTGCGGATCAATGCTATAAATGTGGCCTTTCTTGTCTCCCAACCATAAGAATTTAGAATTATAGGAGGCACAAGTAAACTGATCGGGGTTAGCAGATACTTTTTTCTGTATAAAGTCGGCAGGTTTGTCTTTCAGCGCTTCCCCTTTCCGTAGGGACAGAATCTGATAATCCATACCGATCCAATTGATAAATTCGGCTGTTTCGCAGAATATGTTGTGTTTCAGACGCATGTCGTACACGTTCACGTTAGGACGCGAATCATGCAATTGTTTCATCGTTATTTTACCTTCCTTGTCGGTGTACGCACGCAAAAGGCTTTTATCTTTTGTCAGCAACAATACGTCGCCGTCTTCGGTCGTCTGAATCTTGATAATCTGAATGTTTTCGGAATATTCTTTCACATCGTCGTAGACGGCATGAAAGCTCTCATGCCGTTTATCGAACAGATAGAGTTTACGGTCGATAGTTTTAATCCACAGAAAACCATTCTTATCTTCTACGATACGCTGAATTTTACGCGGCGGAATATCTGTGGAATAAAAGCCGTCATGATTATCGTAGGAACGGAATTTACTTCCGTCAAAGCTACATAGTCCATACCAGGTACCAAACCAGATAAATCCGTCTTGTCCTTTTAATGTACAGTTTACGATATTATTAGGCAAACCACGTTCAGCCGTGTAGTGTTCTACAATCATATTTGGATAGGCAAAAGCATACATGCCTATCATGGATAGTAATAGTATTAGAATATTCCGTTTTCTCATTGATGGCTATAATTGGAATTAAACGTACTCAAAGATAGTCTTTTTTTTTGAATAGTGCTTTAGTAACATATAAAAAACAAGTTGGCAGGTCACCCCGCTAATCACTAATCACTAACCTGCTAATCACTTTATCGTACTATTTTTCAGTTCCAAATTCAGTCTGTTGACGTTCTACTTCATCCAACACTCGTTGGCGTTCTTCTTCTGTCAGTTGCACTTTTCCTTCAGATGATTCTTTGCTCGGGTTTACATTGAGAGTGGACGGTGTTGTCCTTTGTATTTCATAAGTCTGTTCCTCATAGCAGAAAGGGAATTCTGCAGGAACGCTTTCCAGTTCAATTTCAGTAGCTGTCGGAGCTTGAGTGCCCTCAAACTGTACGCGGGCTTTCACCTTTATTTTTCCGGCTTTCCGGGTAGAACGAATCAATACCGGAGCAGAGCCGAACTCCACCGCACGGGGATTAGCGCCAATAGTAGCATCTCCGATGATTTCTCCTTCACCTTCTACCGTGAAAACGATATTCTCTTTTGCCAGACGGCGCACATTTCCACTATCATCGGTTACTTCAGCAACTACGACGATAAAGTCGGAGCCATCAGCTATCAGGTTCACTTTTTGAGTATCTACATAAAGACGTAGTTTGGTGGAACGTCGGGAAGGCATTTTCTTTTGAGTGCATACCACTTTTCCGTTGATGATTCCTTCGGCAACCATGTTCACTTTTTGCCAGTTTTTTTGAGTATAGCTATATCCGCGTGCTTCCCAAAAGTCCCAGACATTCTCGAATATAACGGGAGCATTCGGCATGTGCCCTTTGGCATGAACCACCGGTTTCGTCCAGGTTTTCGTTCCATCATAAATAGAAAGACGGACTGAATCACAGTTTGTGAATACAACTACGTCCTTATCGGAGAACTGTGACATTTCATGAGCAATGAATATCATCGGGCCACATTCTGCCAATGGGTGTTGAAGGCTGGCCGGCGACTGGCTGCGAAATACTTCATACGCATATTTCTTCTGACGGAAAGCATCATAAATACCACCCCAATAAGGATCCGGATGGTAACCACGCTGATGGTCGAACGGATGCCATTGAGCGCCACCGATAAACAAACCGGTCGTGCGGTACATCTCGTCATAGCTCTTTGCCAAGGACATAGCCTGTACCAGTAACGGGCGTTCTCCCCAACTGCGGCTGGCACGGTTATTATTGTTGTGAGCATACCAGTCGTCTACATTCTCCCCGAATTCACGGGTAAAGATACATTGCTTTGGCTTGTCTTCTTTTTCATCATCACCCGGCCAGCCATAAACAACGTCATAATGCTCTTTCACTCCGGCCGAATGGACATCGGCAGCCGCTACTGGACGTCCCGGATAGGGATATTCTTCTTTGGTAATCTCAAGAGCTTTCAAGGCAAAATCGAGCGGATAGCGGGTTTCATTCAAGATGGGTTCCCACATCAATACAGAAGGGTGATTACGGTCACGACGAATCATTTCGCGGGTATTCTGATGAACCAGTTCTCCGAATTTCGGGTCTTTGTTCCAGTACTGCCATCCCGGAGTAGCGACAATCACGAACAGACCGAGCTCGTCACAGGCATCCATAAAGGCAGGGTCTTGGGGATAATGGGCTACCCTAATAATGGTGCATCCGACATCACGCAGACGTTTGGCGTCACGCCATTGCTGTGAGTTCGGCAAAGCATTGCCTACGTATGCAAAATCCTGATGGCGATTGGCTCCTACCAGTTGTCCGAAAGGTTTGCCATTCAGCCAGAATCCGTCTTTACCACGGAATTCTGCCAGACGAATACCGACACGGGTAATGCCTCCGTCAATGGATTTATTTCCTTTTTTAATACGTGATTGTACCCTATATAAATAAGGTGTATCCGGTGACCAAAGAGTAGGATTCTTTACTTCCATCTGTTGACGGATGGATTTCTTCTCTCCCGGCTTTAAAGAAAGTTTTCCTGAACTGCGTTTGATTACTTTTCCATCCGCATCTGTCAAAGTCGTTTCTACAGTGACTGACTCGGAACGGGTGTCGTCATTCTGAACTTCGGTGTTTACATATACCTGCGCACTCTTTTCACTGATCTTATCAAAATGAACGAATACACCTCCACCGCCAACGGTTTGTGAATCAATAGCATCAGTAATAGCTACCGGAGATTTGGCAATCATCCATACATCACGATAAATGCCACCATGATAAGCAAAGTCCAATGTGTATTGACGTTTTCCGGGAGGATAGGATTTGTCATCACTGTTGTCTGTGAAAACAGCGAGCAGACAGGAGTCTCCGGCTTGTACGCCATTGGCAGTCAAGTCTAAAGTAAAAGGTAGATAACCTCCCAGATGTTCCTGGATGCGTTTACCATTCAGATATAGAATCTGTTTGCCCATAGCAGCTTCAAAATGAAGCACCACCCGTTGCCCTTTTGTTTCGGCGGGGAGGACAAAGTGTTTACGATACCAGGCCGGTCCCTGATAATTGCGGCATCCGCTGCCTTCGGCCGGCATCAATTCTACGGTATGAGGAGTGGAAACGACGTTCCAGGAACGGTCATCAAAGTTTACCGCTTCTGCTCCCCGGACATCACCTCGGAAAAAGCGCCATCCCGGATTGAAATTATAGACTTGTCGCCCGCTACCGGGAAGCTGGATGAATCCGGCAACCGATGTCTCGGGACGGTAAGTTTCTGTAGCCTGCCCTTTTTCTGTCAAGAAGAATAGCAACAGAAAAGCTGATAAGATGATAAATGGTCTTTTATTCATAATTCTTTATTTATATATTTCATTCGTTAAATGATAATTTATTTTCCACCACAGAGGATACAGAGGTTTAATCTTTTTTATTCACTATAGAGTAACACAGGGTCTCACATATTTATAATCGTATTTGTCGCTCTTCTTTACTTGCGGAAAGAGAGAGAAGAACTCTGTGTCCTCTGTGGTGAACTATCATTTCTCATTTTCAATCATTATGATAATATCCTTTTTTCTACTTTCCGGTAAAACTTTCAAGTCCGTCACTTTTCCGTTTTTGAGAGTGGCTTCTACTGTTGTTTCGCCCGGAGCATGAAGTTTGAAATGTACGTTCCATTCTTTCGGCCATGCTGGGAAAAGGAGTATTTG
>DXOJ01000692.1:6043-14097 GCA_019412865.1 Bacteroides sp.
CATGCCGCTACCTCCCCAGTTGTGGTCGGGTGTCCAGTCATATCCCGGTCCCCAAAATGCGGGGAAACGATGCGGTCCATTTGATAATTTGGCTAAAGATAATTTCTTTGCTTCTTCGGTCAGGCCTAAACAAGCAGCCCATATATTATCTTGTTTCCATCCGGTATGCGAACGGAACTTGATTGCATCCGGGTCATAAAAGTAGGTATTACGTGCTATATCCAGCTTCTCTTTGCCTACTCCGTAAATCCTCCACGGAAATACAGGGTATAGTTGTGGCGTTTCTACATTATTGATTCGCTCCCAACTTACAGCGGGGGCGATTATTTGTTTTAAAAGCGATGAATCTCCTACTTCTATGTATCGCAATGGAATCGGAGGTATTGTTTTTAGCATCTCCTCTTTCTTTCCATAGGTTTCTAATACAACTTTCAGTGCGGCGATGGTGCTGCTTGCGTTATTGGTCATCTTATATGTTTCACAGGCAGAACCTGGGAAAAGAATCAGATGTCCGTTGCCATCCAACGCTTTCCGTCCCCGGCAGGAGGCCAGTTGCCGATAATGTTCGTCGAAGAATGTCAGCGAACTCTCGATCAGAGGTAAATAAGGGGTAATATCAGCATTTGCATAGTTCTTTGTTTCCAATATCATTTGGCAGAATTCAAGAACCGTATCCCATTCATATTCCAGCCAGGCATTATATTCCAATCCTTTGTCGAACCAGTCCGGTCGTTTGAAACCATATTCTGCGGGGTTCGGCAAACCGAAATTTTCGGTCTGCTCGCTAAAGCAAGCTCCATCATGTTGCCAATATACACGGCTCCGGAGTTCTGCATTCTTCAACATGCGGTTATAAAAATCAAACTGGGAAGGCATCATATCAAAATCTCCGCTTTTCAGCATTGGCCAGTATACTAAACGTTGATTCTGTGCAGTCATCGTGCCACCTCCCCATTTCCGGTAGTCGGGAGTAAAAGATTGTTTTTCATCGACATGGCAAGGATCAAAGGTGAATAGTCCGCCATTGAATTTAGTCGGTACGCTGCCATAAGCATTACATCCCAGCATATAGCGGAAAAGGGTGTAGTTTACAGTTATTTCTTTTGCTTCTCCTTCTGCTTCAATAAAACTACGTTGCCAAAAGGAATTCCACCACGAACGGGTCTGTTTTTTATCCTGTATGATAGTCTTCGATGAAACTTTACCTTTGGGGGCTATTCTATGCAAAGCTGTTTGTACTCCCTGCTTCCATTCTTCTATTGTTTCTGTCTGGTCTGTATGCAACACAATGCAGAAATGTTCTTTCCTGGCTGCTTTGAAAGAACGGAATTTCCAGGCACGATAGTCTGTTCCGGCATATACATCATCCGCAGTACCTGCAAATTCTAAGTTTTCACCAAAAAGAGTTCCTCCGAAAGTCAAGTTTTTCAAAGGATTCATCATTTGAGATTTAACTTCGTTCATCCCTTGTTGAGCCACAACTACATCAAAAACGGTCTGTTCGGGATTGCGATGATAGAACAGAAGTTGATTTGTGTTCACGGAAACACAGTCGGCCTCTGTCACAGAGCCTTTCGGGGGAGCCCATTTGTAGGAACACTGTTGTCCCTCTCCTTTTCTGACAGGTCGTTCCTGATAGCGCCAATTTTCATAAAAGACTTCAGTCTGCAACGGTTGTGTATTTGTTACCTCTACATGTATAACTGGATGAAAAACATCTACCCAAAATTGCATCTGTGTGTTTCCTGCCGCGATTTCTACATATCCGTCTTTCAGCTTCAACTCCTGACGAAAATCTTTAGCGTCTTTGAAAGGATTGGGCGACAGGCGGAGACGTACACGCCCTTGTTTTAACTGGCAGTTGTTTTCGTCGAATGTACCGCTACGGCTCACATAGAACATAACATCACCGTCTTCTACCCATATATTCATCCCAATATCTCCACCACCACAGGGCATAGATTCAGAAGAATTACGACTGGGAGTATTCCAAATGACATTGGCATGCTGACTCCAAAGAGCCGACACGCCAACAAACAGTATGGTTATAATCAGATAAAATCTCTTCATATATTTTTCATATTTTACCTTGTTTATTTGCGATTACCAATCATCTGAACGAAAAGACCCTAAAGGCAATCCGTCGCAATATACATCTCCTTCCACATAGTTTTCAAAACAATATCGAACAGCTACCGGGTGCGGCACTTTATCGCTTTTCACTAGCATCTTACTACGTTCTATCCATGCTTTGGCCGGGTAAAAAACTTTATCTTCGCCGGCTACCTGAAAGTTTTTCGATTCGAAACAGTTCTTGCCGCTAATCCACATATTGGCACGTTCGAAGCTGACAACTACGGTGTCGTTCTTTATTTCAATGCTTTTATAATAAGGACTTTCGCCATTCACGCCTTCCACTCCATACGTTTTAGTTAAAGCCAAAAGTGCCAGGCGTTCGCCTGCAACCTGTTTCTTTGCGGGATGGATACCTTTTTCCATTCCTGCATCCAATAATACAGCCATACCGCTGTTAGCTACACGATGTTCTACTTTTGCCTGTGCCTCCCGGAGATATGCCGAATTTATCACTTCCTTTCCTTTTTCGGTAATAATCCCGTAATCATACGGAGCTATCTGGCAATAATAGAAAGGAAAATCCCCCTGTTTCCATTCGGCACGCCAACCGTTAATCAATCGGGTAAACATATCAGCATACGTATGGGCACGATTCCAGTTATCTTCGCCCTGATACCAAATCACTCCTTTCATGGTCATACCGATTAACGGATGTAACATACCGTTATAAAGCACGGTCGGAGTGCGGTTTTTAGATTTTATGTCGGCTTCCGTTTGAGGAATCTTCGCTTCCGGGAAGGCTTTCAGCCAGTCTGCCGTCATCCATGCTTCACAGGCGGAACCACCCCAGGCTGCTACAACCAACCCAACCGGAACATCTAATATTTCATTTACCAGTCTCCCGAAATAATAGGCTGTTGCGCTGAAATCACGGACGCTGGCCGGGGTTGCTTCTTTCCACGAACCGATAACGTCATTCTGCGGAGTGAATGTAGAAGTACGTTTCACCGTAAACAGACGGATTTGCGGATTCTTGCTGTGAAGAATGTCCATATTGGCATTTTCTACCGGTTGGTTTTTGAAGCCTTTCATCGGCATTTCCATATTACTTTGTCCGGAACAAAGCCAAAGTTCGCCTATCAGAATATTATTCAGTGTCTTTTGGGTTCCATCATCAAAGGTCACAGTATAAGGACCTCCCGCTTCGGGAGTAGCTACTGTCAGTTTCCATGCCCCATTTTTATCTGCTGTTGCTGCATATTGTTTTCCATTCCAACTAGTGGTCACTGTTACTTTTTTATAAGGAGTCGCCGTCCCCCAAAGGTTTGCATTGGTCTGTTGCTGCATCACCATGCCATCAGAAAAAATAGCCGGTAGCTTTACTTCTGCGTGTGTTGACAGGCAGGCAGCAAGCAGAAAACCTGCCAACATTGCACCTGTTTTAATAATTGAACTTTTCATACTTTAGCTATATTATAATGAATTGGGCACGGATTACATGGATTGCGCTGTTACTTTATGTAATACGATTCTCATAAACCGTGTAATCCGCGTAATCCGTGCCTTAAAAATCTATTTTATTCTGTGGTAGAAAAACTCAAAGGTCCGAGTAATCCTGCCGGAAGCAGCGTTTTTTCTGCCCTGCGATATTTTGCATTAGTCCAAATGCCATCAAACGGCGCTTTTCCTTCATCAGCTCCTGTCAGTGCATTCGCCCATGTATTTGTAACCTCTATTTCAAGCTCATTAATTCCTTTTTTCAAGGCACCTGTAATATCTGCACGATAAGGAGCTGTCCAGATTGTGCCACAATCTACACCATTCACACGAACAGTTGCCAAATTATAAACTGTTCCCAGATTCAGATAAATCTGTTGGTCTTTATTCGGTTTATTTTTCCAGCGAAAAGTGGTTTTATAGGTCGCTGTTCCCGAATAATAACGTATCTGTTCGTCCGATTCTTGGCTCCAGTCGAAAAGTTCTTTTCGTGTGAGCGTTTTTTTGTTAGCTGCAAAAGTTATAGTATATTCCTTTGCCTCCAAAGCTATGTTTAAAGGGGCTTTGGCGGTGTCTTTTTTCTCCTTTTGCAGTTGGAGAGAGGACTCTCCATAGCCTTCATCTACTCCCTCCGCAGGATATACGATGAATACGGACTCGTTAGGAGCCAATGTGAGAGTAACTTCCGTCCGGTTTCCGTTGATACGATAGGAAGGATGAATATTCATCTCACCCGTCACCGGATTCCAACATTCCGGTTTCTTACCGTTAATACGCATACTTGCAGTAAACGTGCGTGTTTCGTCCTTTTGGTTGGCTACGAAATAGAGTTCGCCAAGTTCGCCACGACGATGCGTCCAGGCAATATCTTCCGGCACGATCATGTCACGTTCCAAGCCATACACGGAAAAATCTTCTTCTGTATAAGGTAAAGAAGGTACCAAAATGCCAGCTTCTTTTAGTTCATTGATTTTTTTCTGCACTTCCGATGACAATACAGGTTCGGGATTCATTGGACGCGAAAGAGGCAGTACTAACACTTTATAACTTGCTCCACCCGGCAACGTTATTCGTCCGTTTTCGGCTTTCGCCAAACGAAGGATTGCATCTTTATTAAAACTATCGTATGCATATCCACGAAGCGGATTCACCCATTTCTCCGGATCAGCCATGTTAGCTGAATGAGTAACACCTACCGGGCGTACACGTAAAGGCTGTCCCTCATTGGCCAGACGGATGCGTTCACTTTCCACTCGTTCTGCACCGAAGATTCCCGGTAGAGAGGGAACCAATCGTTCCGGTAATATCGAACGCCTCGGCACTTCTTCACCTGTAAAGACTGCGATGTCTGTTACCGGATGCCCATATTGCAACAACGACTGGCAACGGGTAGCATATTCGGAAAAGGCTTTTGCCCCTTTATTCCACCAGGTCTGATCCCGTTGGAAAAATAGTCCGATACCATCCAATGTCATGCCGGGCTTGCGGTCCAGCCAGGGATTATGTACATATACATGGTAGAAAAGGCGGTTGATTCCTAATGCGTAATTACGATCCAACAAGGCTTTCAACATTCCGGGGTATTCATCCCACGTGCCACGCACTTCGGTGAATCCTTCAGCCTGAATTATATTCTTTCCGTAGATATGTGCTCCGCTAATAGCGTCGAGCATATCATTCGGCTTGTCATGTGTAGGACTGTTCAACCAAAATTCACCCATCGGAAGATCTACTTTTTGATAATGTAGTAGACCATCGCTTACCATCGTCGGAGCCACACATTCTGCCGAAAACTGGCAATCATATTCTCTCGCACAGTCCGCCAATACCTGATAAAACACATCTACGACGAGTTCTGATATGGTAGTACGTACGTCTCGCAGAATCTTTTCACTTTGTTCGACACTTTCCATCGGAATACCTGCCAATAGAGGTAGATAAGGCATCAAATCGTAACCACGACGTTTCTGAAATTCAATAGCGAAACGCTTATTCCAGTTTTGGCTGCCACATTCCCAACTGTCGACATGCATATATTTCAGTACGCGACGGGCTACTTCGGGATTGGTCTTTGCAAATGCCTGCGCAAACCAGTTATCGAATTGCTTCCGTACCGTTTTCGGGTTAAACTTATCACATTCCAATCCTTTTCCGCCTCCCGCTGTTGCATTGGTATGTCCGGTAGCCGTATGTCCCATGCGGAGTAATTTCCATTTTCCTTTGGGGAGAGTGGCGGTCAATGTTTTTCCATTCGAATGACCGGTATATTGCTCTGTCAGATTGATGACTTGTGAAAGTGAATAGCAATCCTGTTTCCCAACTTCCTCTTCTTTAGTCGCTTGAGCGACACGCCATACCAGTCCGGCTTTTCCTTCCCACTGGTTCAGACGGGCTTCCCGGTGCAGGCGTAATTCTTTTATTTTCAGATTGGGCTTCCATTTGGCAGCATCCATATCTTCACTTCCCGGTTCGCTTCCTTCAGGAGTCCAGTAGAAACGGAAGAAACGGGCAGTAGTCGGAGGAATGCTATGAGTTGAATTCTCATCCGTATTCTGCCATCCCTGACGGGCAGGGACCAATTGCTTAACCAAACGATAATTCACTCCGTCGTCACTGACCATTACTTTCAAGCGGTGTGCCTGATAATTATTACCATTTAAAACGATTTCGATGTTCCGGCAAGTGAAAGGTTCTCCGTATTCATATTGGATATAGCAGGGATATGAAGAACGGATCACTCCTGCCGCATCCATATTCACTGTTTGAGCAGCTTTTACGTTTCCTGTCGTGGCTAGATTGACACAGGTAATTTTTGCCTGCATTTCGTCCGCTGCGTCTTCTACCGGCAAAGCGAATAATGCAATATCTTCATAATAATTTTCATAGGCTTCCGGTTGTGGCAAGCGAATAGCCATCAACTTTCCTCCGTTTACAATCGTATCACTCCAAACCACTTTTTGCATGGATTCTTCGGGAGCAATCCAGGGACCTCCCGCCAATGCAAAACCATCACAAATGTGCATCCCCAATTTCAGCCCCAAACGATCTGCTTCTTCCATGCTGAAACGCACCATCTCCCACCATTCGGGAGTTAGCTGCTGCGCTTTGCCATCGTATTGGGCACCTTCATGAATACCTTTAATCGGCATCAGATAAGTACCTCCTAATCCGGCATGTTTCATTGCCTCCAAGTCGGCTGTAATCCCTTCTTTAGACACGGCACCATACATCCAATACCAAAAGGTCCAGGGTTTTGCTTCGTCTGACGGATTTTGAAATTGCTCCCTAAGTGAGCGTGTTTGCTGTGCATCGGCAGGGCATACGGCTGTCCATGCTAATAGAGAAAGTGCAAATATTTGTTGTTTCAGTCGGCTTTTCATTCCAGTCTATATTTTTACTAAAGTAAAGACGAAAATCACTCTGTTTTGTACTCACTATTAGCTTATGAGATCAGGAATATAACAACTTTAATCAAAAAAAGGTGCACCTCCTTTCCCACTCCAGGTAGAAGGTGCACCACACAAACAAAACAAACAATAGACGACCTTCACAGGCAGTATTTCGTATATTACTTAACTAACTATAAATCATGATCTATCTGAATAAAAATTCTTTCTCTATAATCAGACGGTGTCATGCCGGTATGTTCGCGAAAGAACCTTGTCATAACGGAATTCGACTGGAAGTTTGTACGTGATGCCACTTCTTTTATTTCAAGGTCCGAATCCCGTAGAAGAGCCTTTATCTCAAGAATGGAATATTCTATAATCCAGTCTTTTGCCGAACGGCCGCTCATATCCGTAATTACCATTGTAAGGTGTTTAGCGGACACGCACATCTTTTGCGCATAAAACGCAACATCCCGGCTTACGGTATGAAATTCGATCACCAAACAAAAGAAGTCGAATAAAAGTTTTTCCTTACGGGTATATTTTACTAATTCGGCAGCTTTCGGATTTCTTTTATAAGCCACATAGATATCCCAATAGAAAACACGTAATAGTTGCATAATAGACTCCCGTCTGAATAAGTTCCGAGGCAAGTTGATACGATAAATCAGTATATGACAAAAGTGAATGAAGCGTTGACATTCTTCATCGGATAGCGGAATACTGAAATTCTTCCGCATGTAAAAGAAAAAATCAAGAGTAGGTATACATACTCCGCTTATCGTATCCATAAACAGGTTTTTGGATATTTTTAGAAATGTCATTGAAAGGTCATCGCTAATCTCTGTGACAGCAGCCAACTGGAAAGGAAAAATAACCACCAGATCATTGGGAACAATCCGTCGTTTATTACCAAAAACATTGAAAAGCGCACTTCCTCCCGTACATATCCCGTTTATCCCTTCTTCAAGATATGCAGGAGTTTCATTAAGCGGTAAATCGTCTATTTTAGTATAGACATTAAACTCTTCTGTTTCTGATATATTATCAAATACTTTATTTTGCCTATATGGCTTATTATCTTTCATTGAC
>DXOJ01000693.1 GCA_019412865.1 Bacteroides sp.
TAACAAAATCATGCCTATACAGCATTTTCTGTACATTAAAGTAAAAAGGAATTCTGTTAAATGGTATTATGATTACATGGTACTTTCCAATTAACTAAAAATATGAATAAAGAGCAAGTTTGTAGTGAATGTAAGCTGTTTATCAATGAAGATTCATTTGGTAACGGATGGTGTGAATTTCATCAGAAGGGAACGTTCTGCGAAAACGGAGCCTGTGAAGATGGGGTAGAAATAAAAGTAGGAGAATCTTCTCCTGATACGGATAATGACAATAATAACCTTTTAAAATGATACGACCAAAGCATTACAATTATCACAACCGGTCCCAACCCACACAGCGAGAAAGGACTACATAAACCACTTCCGGCAAGAGAAGCCCCTTGAAGGCGTTTACTTTACGAGTTTTATCCGGGACGTTCTTGAAAAGCGAAGCAGACGCAAGTCTGAACACTATGCAGCCGTTTACGATGCTATCATAAAACACATTGATAACTTCTCATCAGAGTTTGAATGTGACATATTCACCAATTCTGTGACGGCTGAATTTATCGACGATTTTATCATCTACCTGGAAGACCAAGGTCTTCGGCATAATACAATAGTCGGATATATCCTGAAAGTGCAAACACTTGTCCGTAGAGCATCGCAATACAATTATGCTGTAGATGTCACCTACGATGAGATTGATTTGAAATGCGAGCCTACAAACGCTGTATTCCTGTCAATGAATGAAATCACAAGGATATACTACTACAAGTTTGTCAAGCAGGATAAACGGAAAGCAAAAGAGCGAATCCGAGACATGTTCGTACTAGGATGCCTTACCGCTCTACGGTATTCCGACTATTCAAGGTTGACAAGTCAGAACTTAGTAAACGGTTATATCATGATTCGGACAAAGAAAACCAACGTTGATGTAAAAGTCCCAGCCCATGATTATGTGCGGGAAATTTTCTCAAAGTATGGTGGATTTGTGCCCTGTGGTTTATGTATCCAGTACTTCAATAAATATCTGAAGGTGATAATGAAAGAGATTGGGCTTAATGACCCGGGTACTTACTCATTCACCAAAGGAGGCAAGATCATCACAATTACCCGTGAAAAGTGGGAACTAATATCTAGCCACACAGCTAGGCGTTCAGCGGCAACCAATATGTATCTAACCGGTCGGATGAAGACGCTGGAAATAATGAAGCTCACCGGACACCGGACAGAACAGAACTTCTTCAGGTATATTCGTCTTACCGGTGATGATACAGCCCGATCCATTTCGAAAGATATGTTTTTTAGAAAATGATTAAATGAGATGAGGCTATAAAATACTAATATGGAATATAAAAAACGCATTTCTATTCGGTTGGATGAACGTAGTGCAATGCTTTTGAATGAACTTTCAAAAATAACACGAACTAGTACATCAATTATCATTCGAGGAATGGTAAACCGTAGTATTGAGGAATTGATAGATAAATCAGGTAACTGGAAGATACCGAATGAGAAGGATAAAGAAGGGAAAGGTTAATGATAAAGTTATGGCTATGATCGCAAGCAATTACAAGCAGCTAAAACAACTGTGTGCCGATCATAGCCACGGACTTTATTGTTCTAAAGACAATGAAGATATTTTCCAAGATACAGTATTGTTTGTATCTCTTGATGAAAAAGCCTCATCTCTTTCAACTGACAAAGAATTGATAGATCATTTCTGTTATCGCTTCCGAATGATAGAGTATCAAGCTATCAATGATAATAAACTATTAAAAGAAATACCTTATGCCGACTATTTACAAGCCCCAAAAACAACAGAAGAGGAATGATAACTATTACGATGCAGAACGGAGGAAAGTATATAATTCCGATCGTTGGCGTCGGTTACGTGCATGGAAATTTGCATGTAATCCCCTTTGTGAAATGTGTTTGAAAGAAAATAAAACAACTCCAGCCGAAGATATCCACCACATATCTTCATTTATGAGTACGGATGATCCGGTACAACGTAATCAATTGGCGTATGACTACGACAACCTGATGAGCTTGTGCAAAAAATGTCATCAGGTGGTGCATAATAAAAAAGGGAGTAGTAAATAGCTACTCCCTAAATGCCTTTGCACGGTTCACAAGCAAAGGCGGTGTCAGATAACAGTTGTATTAACTAACTGAAAGTGAACCTATTTTGTTACCAATATCTTTTAAGGCACGATTAAATATTTCAAGCTCTTTCTCATTAAGAGTATATACATGCCCTCTAACCTTATATCCGTTAATACGTTGATACAACCACGCACGGCTCTTGCCAAAATAGTTCTTGGCAATATATGACACAGGGATTAAATCTATAATATCATTCATCTGTTCCCGTATATTGAGACGACTACTAATACTTTCAACGTTATTAGCTATTGTGTCCAGAGTTTTATCCAGATGTTTTCTAATAGCTTCTCTTTCTTCTGGCTTGGTGTACAAAGCCTTCATCTCGTACAAGTGTGCATCAAGTTCATCCCCATGCAAACTATCCATCTTCAACAAATCTTCTTCTAATGTTCTCATATCGTTGTTAGAGCTATGCCCCTCCGAAGAGGGGCGATTACTACTTCTTTAATTTCTCTTTTCTTTCAAGGAGTTCTGATATCCTTTCGAGTATCGCATCGGTACGGGCTTCATCATCTTCTTTTCCTATTTCCAATATAAGTACCTTGCGTTTCCATTCTCTTAGAT
>DXOJ01000694.1:0-4205 GCA_019412865.1 Bacteroides sp.
ATCAGGCACATGAATGGATGACCGGAATGGGAGCACTTTATGTACAGGAAGCTGTGCCGGAGGTTGCTACTATTTTTACGACCCATGCTACGTCTATCGGTCGTTCCATTGCCGGCAATAATAAGCCGTTGTATGATTATCTGTTTGCTTACAATGGCGACCAGATGGCGCAGGAACTGAACATGCAATCGAAACACTCGATTGAGAAACAGACTGCACACTATGTAGATTGTTTTACTACGGTGAGTGAAATAACCAATAATGAATGCAAGGAATTACTGGATAAACCGGCAGATGTTGTTCTGATGAACGGTTTTGAAGATGATTTTGTGTCGAAAGGAAGCACATTTGCCGGCAAGCGTAAACGTGCACGTGCCTTGATGCTGAATGTAGCCAATAAGTTATTGGGAACAAATCTGGGTGATGATACGTTAATTGTCGGAACCAGTGGACGATACGAGTTCAAGAATAAAGGTATTGATGTTTTTCTGGAATCATTAAACCGTTTGAACAGGGATAAGAAACTGCATAAGAATGTGTTGGCATTCATCAATGTACCCGGTTGGGTGGGAGAGCCTCGCGAGGATTTGCAGGCACGTTTGAAGAGCAAAGATAAGTTCGACACTCCCCTCGAAGTACCGTTTATCACTCATTGGCTGCATAATATGACTCATGACCAGGTGTTGGACATGTTGAAATATCTGGGAATGGGCAATCGTCCGGAAGATAAGGTAAAGGTGATTTTTGTTCCTTGTTATCTGGATGGTCGTGATGGTATCATGAATAAAGAATATTATGATATATTGCTGGGGCAGGATTTGAGTGTCTATGCTTCTTATTACGAACCGTGGGGATATACTCCGCTGGAAAGTGTAGCTTTCCATGTGCCGACAATCACTACGGATCTGGCTGGGTTCGGACTTTGGGTAAACAGCCTGAAGAACCAGCATGGCATTAATGATGGAGTGGAAGTGTTGCATCGTTCGGACTATAATGATTCGGAAGTGGCGGATGGTATCAAAGATACGATTACGTTATTTGCGGATAAGACAGAGAAAGAAGTGAAGGAAATCCGTAAGCGTGCTGCTGAAGTTGCAGAGCAGGCTTTATGGAAGCACTTTATACAATATTATTATGAAGCTTATGATATCGCTTTGCGTAAGGCAAGGATACGTCAGTTGAGTTAAGAAAGAAATTATTTATCAATAAGTAAACGAAAACATTATGAAAATCAAAGTTAGTAATGTGAATACTCCCAACTGGAAAGAGGTTACTGTGAAATCACGTATACCGGAAGAGTTGGAGAAGTTGTCTGAAATCGCACGCAACATTTGGTGGGCATGGAATTTTGAAGCGACTGAACTGTTTAGAGATCTAGATCCGGAACTTTGGAAAGAATGTGGACAGAATCCAGTACTGTTGTTGGAACGTATGAGCTATGAGAAGCTGGAAGCGCTGGCAAAAGACAAGGTGATTCTAAGAAGAATGAATGAAGTTTATACGAAATTCAGAGATTACATGGATGTGAAGCCGGATGAGCAACGCCCATCTATAGCTTATTTCAGCATGGAATATGGCTTGAGCAGCGTCCTGAAAATATATTCCGGTGGTCTGGGCGTATTGGCTGGTGACTATCTGAAAGAGGCTTCCGACAGCAATGTTGATTTGTGTGCGGTAGGTTTCTTGTATCGTTACGGCTACTTTACTCAAACGTTGTCTATGGATGGACAGCAGATTGCCAACTACGAGGCACAAAACTTCGGTCAACTTCCTATTGAACGCGTAATGGATGCCCACGGTCAGCCGTTGGTGGTAGATGTTCCTTATCTTGATTATTATGTTCATGCAAACGTGTGGCGTGTGAATGTTGGACGTATTTCTTTGTATCTGCTTGACACAGACAATGAAATGAACAGCGAATTCGACCGTCCTATCACTCACCAGCTTTATGGTGGCGACTGGGAAAACCGTTTGAAACAGGAAATCTTGTTGGGTATCGGTGGTATCCTGACTCTGAAAGCTCTGGGTATCAAGAAAGATGTTTATCACTGTAATGAAGGACATGCTGCATTGATTAATGTTCAGCGTATCTGCGACTATGTAGCTACTGGATTGACTTTCGACCAGGCTATTGAGTTGGTTCGCGCTTCTTCTCTTTATACTGTTCATACTCCGGTGCCTGCAGGTCACGACTATTTTGACGAAGGTTTGTTCGGCAAATATATGGGTGGTTATCCTTCCAGAATGGGTATCTCATGGGATGACTTGATGGATCTAGGACGTAACAATCCGGGCGACAAGGGCGAACGTTTCTGTATGTCTGTTTTTGCTTGTAACACTTCACAGGAAGTGAACGGTGTAAGCTGGCTGCACGGAAAAGTTTCTCAAGAAATGTTCTCTTCTATCTGGAAAGGTTATTTCCCGGAAGAAAGCCACGTAGGATATGTAACGAATGGTGTTCACTTCCCAACTTGGAGTGCAACAGAATGGAAAGAATTATACTTTAAATATTTCAACGAAAACTTCTGGTTCGATCAGTCTAATCCTAAGATTTGGGAAGCTATCTACAATGTGCCCGATGAAGAGATTTGGAAGACTCGTATGACTATGAAGAATAAGTTGGTTGACTATATCCGTAAGTCATTCCGCGATACATGGTTGAAGAACCAGGGAGATCCTTCTCGTATCGTTTCACTGATGGATAAGATCAATCCGAACGCATTGCTGATTGGTTTCGGCCGTCGTTTTGCTACTTACAAACGTGCACACTTGCTGTTCACCGACTTGGATCGTCTTTCTAAGATCGTGAACAATCCTGATTATCCGGTACAATTCCTGTTTACAGGTAAAGCTCACCCGCACGATGGAGCAGGCCAGGGCTTGATTAAGCGTATCATTGAAATCTCTCGTCGTCCGGAATTCCTGGGTAAGATTATCTTCCTCGAGAATTACGATATGCAACTGGCTCGTCGTCTGGTTTCCGGCGTTGATATCTGGTTGAATACTCCGACTCGTCCGTTGGAAGCATCCGGTACATCTGGTGAAAAAGCTTTGATGAACGGTGTTGTCAATTTCTCCGTATTAGACGGATGGTGGCTGGAAGGTTACCGTGAAGGTGCAGGTTGGGCGTTGACTGAAAAACGTACTTACCAGAATCAGGAACATCAGGATCAGCTGGATGCTGCTACTATTTACAGTATTCTTGAAACTGAAATCCTTCCGTTGTATTATGCACGTAATAAGAAGGGATATTCTGAAGGCTGGATCAAAGTGGTGAAGAATTCTATCGCACAGATTGCTCCTCATTATACCATGAAGCGTCAGTTGGATGATTACTATAGCAAGTTCTATTGCAAACTGGCAAAACGTTTCCAGACTTTGGCTGCTAACGATAATGCAAAAGCAAAAGAAATCGCAGCTTGGAAAGAAGATGTGGTTGCTAAATGGGATTCTATTGAAATCGTATCTTGTGACAAGGTAGAAGAGCTGAAGAATGGTGATATCGAAAGCGGAAAAGAATATACTATTACTTACGTTATCGATGAAAAAGGCTTGAATGATGCAGTGGGACTTGAATTGGTTACTACTTACACAACTGCAGACGGAAAACAACATGTTTATTCTGTAGAACCGTTCAGTGTAGTCAAGAAAGAAGGCGACTTGTATACATTCCAGGTTAAACACAGCTTGTCAAATGCAGGTAGTTTCAAGGTGTCTTACCGTATGTTCCCGAAGAATCCGGAACTTCCACACCGTCAGGACTTCTGCTACGTACGTTGGTTTATCTAATTGCTTGAGTAAAAGTAGGGGAGTATATCTCCCTCACTTTCATACATACATTCAGCCCCTGTATTCTTTGAGAATGACAGGGGCTGAATTTTTTATCTGTTTGGAGAGTGGGGCGTAAAGTCTCGCAAATAAAAAAGACTGTCTCATTTTCTATTTGAGACAGTCTTGTATAAATTTCAAGGCCTTTGGAAAAGCCTTTCTTTGGATCTGTTATTTAACAGCTTCTGCAATTTTAGCTTGAAGTTCTTCTCCGTGCAGACCGCGAGCAATAATCTTACCGCTACCATCGATCAATACAGTGTGAGGAATGCTGTTTACAGCATAAAGCTGTGCACCTTCACTTTGCCAGAATTTCAGGTCGGACATTTGCGGCCAAGTCATGTCTAGTTTCTTGATTGCTTCTTTCCATGCAGCAC
>DXOJ01000694.1:4215-5161 GCA_019412865.1 Bacteroides sp.
TTCGAAGTTTTTGCCTTTGTACTGAGCGTAAGCTTCTACCAGGTTAGGCATTTCGCGACGGCAAGGACCGCACCAGCTAGCCCAGAAGTCAACCAATACCACTTTTCCTTTGCCTACATAATCAGACAATTTCACTGTCTTTCCTTCCGGAGTCTGCATTTCGAAATCAACAAATTGAGTACCTACAGCAGTCTTTTTCTGCTTGTCAGTCATCTCTTTGATTCTTACGATTGTTTCGTCATTCTGGAAATTCGCAGGAATTTGTTGCAACAAAGCTTCATTTTCGTCCGTAGAGTTATTGTAGAAAGTTTGTTTAAACAAGAATACTCCAACCGGGTTGGTGATATTCTTTTGTACGCCTTCTTTGATTGCTTTGTCATATTGTTCTTCCAGCTGAGCACCTTCTTTTTGTTTGGCCTCTTTCTGCTCATCACTTAAAGATGTATTACCCATTGCCTCATAAATGGCATTCATTTTTTTGCTGATGTCATTGATTTGAGCTCTGATTTCCTGGTATGCATCGTTGTTGGGAGTACCGGTAACAGCGTCATTATCCTTGGTCAGGGCAACGTTGATTTTTCCGTTTTCCAGGAAGAAGTCGATCATCAACGGTTCTCCGTTCACTTCACAAGTGACATAACGGCTAACCACAGAGTCTTGTGTGCCTTCAAAGGTAAAAGTACCTTTGGTGATAACGGCTGTATCTAGTTTGGTCAGATTTCTACCATTGGCTTCCTGAAGATAAACGGTGTCACCATCGCTTGCACCTTCTACTGTGCCTGTAATAGTGTATCCGGCTTTTCCGCCAGTACAAGCTACCATGCTTAACGCTGCCGTTGCAATAACTAAATAAGTAAACTTTTTCATGCTTTTGTAAAATTGGTGAATAAATATTTATGCAAAGATAGATTTTTTTTCTGTCGGGCATCGAAAAACACTGTTATAT
>DXOJ01000695.1:0-1573 GCA_019412865.1 Bacteroides sp.
ACGCCATGCAGACCAGGCCAGGGGGGGGGGACCATGCGACGTGGTAGTATATTATAATAATTAAAAAATAGAGAGATTGCTTATGAAACAAAAGAAAATGCTTGCGCTTACTTTTTCACAGTTGAAACAAATCTATAATCAAGAAATTCCGGAAGTGGTGGAGATAGCTGATAAGAGCTCTTCTGTGGAAGAGTTCAGGGCTGGGATGCTGCGTTTTTTGGAAATTTGCGGGATAGAAAATGAGGCTGCGGAGGAGGCAAGGGAGCAAATTCGACTCTTACTCGATTATGATGGGCAGAATGTCCATGAACTGTCTACTGGACAGGATATGTCAGTACAGACGATTCGGTTGCTTTATGAGTTTCTGACGGGAACGTTGGAAAATATGGAGATGCCGACGGATTTGTTTATTGAAATTTTCCAGATGTTTAAACGGTTGAAGGGAGAGGTTGTGCCTTTACCATCGCCACAGCGTATCAAAAGCAGGAATGACCGGTGGGAAACGGGATTGGATGAAGAGGTACGTGAAGTGCGGGATGAGAATAAGGAGCGGATGTTGCACTTGCTGATTCAGAAGATTGAGAACAGGAAGTCGAAGCCTTCGGTGCGTTTTCACTTTGAGGAGGGAATGAGTTATGAAGAAAAATACAGGTTGGTCAATGAGTGGTGGAACGATTTCCGCTTTCATTTGGCAATGGCTGTAAAAAGTCCGGGCGAGTTGAATCGATTCCTGGGAAATTCACTTTCTTCAGAGACTATGTATTTACTTTATCGTGCCCGGAAGAAGGGTATGCCGTTCTTTGCAACTCCTTATTATTTATCATTGCTTAATGTAACGGGATATGGGTATAATGACGAGGCTATTCGGAGTTATATTCTGTATTCTCCACGTTTGGTGGAGACGTATGGAAATATTCGCGCGTGGGAGAAAGAGGATATTGTAGAAGCCGGGAAGCCTAATGCTGCGGGATGGCTTTTGCCGGACGGGCATAACATTCATCGTCGGTATCCGGAGGTGGCTATTCTCATTCCTGACACTATGGGACGGGCTTGCGGAGGACTTTGTGCTTCCTGTCAGCGTATGTATGATTTTCAGAGCGAGCGGTTGAATTTCGAATTTGAGTCTTTACGCCCGAAGGAATCATGGGATCGTAAGTTGCGTCGGTTAATGGCTTATTTTGAAGAGGATACGCAGTTGCGGGATATTCTTATTACAGGAGGCGATGCGCTGATGAGTCAGAATAAAACGCTTCAGAATATTCTGGATGCGGTGTATCGGATGGCGGCACGCAAACAAAGGGCGAATCTTGAGCGCACGGAGAGAAATATGCGGAATTGCAACGGGTACGGTTGGGGTCACGTCTGTTGGCTTATTTGCCGATGCGTATCAATGACGGGCTGGTTGATGTTCTGCGGGAATTCAAGGAGAAAGCATCGGCTATCGGTGTGAAACAGTTTATTATTCAGACTCATTTCCAGACACCGCTGGAGGTTACTCCTGAAGCTAAAGAAGCGATTCGGAAGATTCTTTCTGCGGGATGGATTATTACGAATCAGTTGGTATATACCGTGG
>DXOJ01000695.1:1583-3879 GCA_019412865.1 Bacteroides sp.
GAGGGCATACGACCCGGCTCCGTCAGGTGCTCAATTCGTTGGGGGTGGTATGTTATTACACTTTCTCGGTAAAGGGATTCAATGAGAATTATGCGGTATTTGCACCCAACAGTCGTTCAATGCAGGAACAACAGGAGGAAAAAATTTATGGCCGTATGACACCGGAACAGGCGGAGGAGTTATATAAGATATTAGAGACGAAAGTGGGAACGAAAGAGGAGCCTAAAGAGGATGTTGCCAAGCAATTAAGACGCTTCATGAGAAAGCATCATTTACCTTTCCTTGCCACTGATCGCAGTGTATTGAATTTACCGGCTATCGGTAAAAGCATGACTTTCCAGTTGGTGGGACTAACAGAAGAAGGAAAACGAATTCTACGCTTCGAACATGACGGCACTCGTCATCATAGCCCGATTATCGATCAGATGGGGCAGATTTATATTGTAGAGAATAAATCGCTAGCTGCTTACCTGCGCCAGTTAGCCAAGATGGGAGAAGATCCGGAAGACTATGCTTCTATCTGGAATTATACGAAAGGAGAAACCGAACCTCGTTTCAGTCTTTACGAGTATCCTGATTTCCCCTTCCGCACAACAGATAAAATGAGTAATTTAAGTATTAAGGAATAAGAAATAAATATTAGGTATTAAGTATTAATCGACAAATATCGAGCGTAAATCAGCTGCTTCGGTGGTAATACCTAATACTTGATATTTAATACTTATTTTTCATTCTTTTACCCGTATTACTATATTTGCAATAATTGCAGTTAAGCCTCCGGTGGTGATTCCTGAAGAGAAGATACTTCGAATTGCTTCCGGAGTTTGTTGTAATACGTCCGGCATTAATTCTACGCCCAAGCCTAAAGAAAGGCTGACTGCTAATACCAGAGTCTCTTTACGTCCTATTTCTTGTGAGGAGACAATACGGATTCCTGCAGCGGCTACCGTACCGAACATCAATAAAGTGGCACCGCCTAATACAGGATCGGGCATTAAAGAGAATACGGCACCGACGATGGGGAATAAACCCAAAAGAACGAGCATTGCTGCAATATAATAGCCGACATAACGGCTGGCTACTCCGGTCAGTTGAATAATACCGTTGTTCTGTGCAAAGATGGAGTTTGGAAAAGAGTTGAATACACCGGCGAGAAAGGAGTTGAATCCATCCGCCATTACTCCACCGGAAACCCTTTTCAAATAGGAATCTCCTTCAATGGGAAGTCCGGAAATCATAGAGTTGGCAGTTACATCACCTGTTGCTTCAATGGCAGTTATCAAGTAAACCAGACCAATGGCTATAAAAGAAGACACATTGAAATCAATACCATATTTAAAAGGCTGGGGAATATTAAAACTCATCAGCATTTCCACATTTAACGCACTCATATCCACTTTTCCCAGAGCAAATGCCAAACCATAGCCAAGGCAAAGTCCGAGTACAATGGAACTCATACGCAGGTATTTGTTCCCGCAACGATTGAAAAACAAGACGCTAAGAAGTACCAGTGCTGCAATAGACAGGTTTTCCCACGTAGCAAACGTACCATTATCCATAGCTGCATATCCGCCTCCGCAAGATACGATACCTACCTTTATCAGACTCAATCCGATAAGCAGCACGACAATACCGGAAACCAGCGGAGTGATAATATTACGCAGATATTTGAATGTGCGGCTGACAATCATTTCGATAGGCGCAGCAGCCATACAGGAACCGAAAATTAACGGTAATCCGCCTACCATTCCTGTGGCAATGATAGGGCCGATAAAAGAAAAACTGGTTCCCTGGATGCAGAGCAGTCTTGCTCCTATCACACCAAAGCGGCGGCATTGTATAAAGGTAGATACTCCCGAAGCAAAAAGAGACATGGAAACCAGAAAGCTTGTCTTTTCTACATCAAGTTTCAAGGCACTTGCGATGATAAGCGGAGGTGTAATGATCGCTACGAAAATAGCCAAAAGATGTTGTAAAGCCGCAAACAAGGCGTCTTTAAAAGGGGGACGGTCTTCTACGCCGTAGATTAAATCAGTTTTCATTTAACAGGGTTTCTATATATTTTTTTAAGTTCCGCAGAGGGATAAACAGAGATTATTCTGAAGTCCGGCTTCTTTTAGTCCGACTTTTTTTAATTCTATTTCTTATAATCCGTTTTTTAGTTCAGCGTCCATTTCAGAGCGAGTGTCGGGATAACATAAAAGCCATCACGACCGCCGAAGTTATTACTCAATTCGACTTCGGAGCCAACACTAAGATTGAAATTTTTATTTACTCCTTTGATTTTGTTTAGGTT
>DXOJ01000696.1 GCA_019412865.1 Bacteroides sp.
GTACGGAACGCTATAAACTGATTCATTTCTATAATGATATCAACTGGTGGGAACTCTATGACATGCAGGCAGATCCGACAGAGATGCATAACCTCTACGAGCAACCTGAATACGAACCGGTAGTGAAAGAATTGAAAGAAGAGATGTTGAAACTACAAGAACAATATAATGACCCTGTCCGATTCTCCCCCGAAAGAGACAAGGAATAACCCTGAAATAAATCATGATAAAATATATCTTCATACTGTTGACCGGATTTCTGGCATCAATAGTGACAGGATGTGACAATACAAACTTAACACACAGTATTTCTATGGTTCCACGCCCGGCACAGATGATGCCGGGCAGTGGCAACCATTTATTCTCCGATCAGACCGCTTTTGCAGTGGAGAATGAAGGGCAGGCGGAAGTTGCCCGGAGTTTGATTGCTTTGTTTACTCGTACAGCCGGTTTTACCCCCAAACTGAATGTAGGAGGAGAGGGAAATGTCTGTTTACTGACGGACCCTTCTTTGAAAAGCGAAGCCTATTCTTTGGAAGTTTCTCCCCAAGAGATCATTATTAAAGCTTCGGATAATAAAGGCTTTTTCTATGCCTTGCAAACAATTCGCCAATTACTTCCTCCCTCCATTGAAAGAGAAAGTTTGTCGGACAAGAATTTGGAATGGAGCATTCCTGTCGTGACCATTCAGGATGAACCACGTTTCGGATACCGGGCATTGCTGTTGGATGCATCCCGTTTCTTTATTCCTAAAGAAAATGTATTGCGTATCATTGATTGTATGTCAATGCTTAAACTGAATACACTTCATTTCCATTTGACAGACGACAACGGCTGGCGGGTGGAAATAAAGAAATATCCCCGATTGACGGAAGTCGGTGCATGGCGGGTGGATCGTCAGGAATTACCTTTTCCTGCCCGTCGCAATCCGAAAAAGGGAGAATCTACCCCGTTAGGAGGTTTTTATACACAAGAGGATATTCGGGAAATGGTGGCTTATGCTGCTGAACGTCAGGTTGAGATTGTGCCCGAAATAGATATGCCTGCTCATAGCAATGCTGCATTGGCGGCTTATCCCAAACTGGCTTGTCCGGTAGTGAAAGAATATATCGGCGTACTGCCCGGTTTAGGAGGACGAAATTCCGAAATTATTTATTGTGCGGGAAACGATAGTGTCTTCACCTTTTTGCAAAATGTGATGGATGAAATCATGGAATTATTCCCTTCACATTATATTCATATTGGTGGTGACGAGGCTCAAAAGACACATTGGAAACTGTGTCCGTTGTGTCAGGCACGGATGAAAAAGGAGCAGCTGGCTAATGAAGAAGATCTACAGGGATACTTCATGAAGCGGATCAGCGACTATGTGCGTAGTAAAGGCAGGGAAGTAATCGGCTGGGATGAACTGACCAATAGCAGTTTTCTGCCCGACAACTCTATCATTCTTGGTTGGCAGGGATTTGGACAAGCTGCATTGAAAGCAGCGGAAGAAGGGCATCGCTTTATCATGACTCCGGCACGCATCATGTATTTGATTCGCTATCAGGGACCACAGTGGTTCGAGCCGGTGACATACTTTGGAAATAACACACTGAAAGATGTGTATGACTACGAACCGGTGCAGAAAGACTGGAAACCGGAATATGCTTCCTTATTGATGGGAGTGCAAGGTTCGATGTGGACAGAATTCTGTAACAAGCCGGAAGATGTGGACTATCTTTTATTCCCCCGTCTGGCAGCAGTGGCAGAAGTCGCCTGGACACAACCGGATAAGAAAGACTGGGCTTTATTCCTGAAAGGAATGGACAGATATAATGAGCATCTTGCAGAGAAAGGAATTGTTTATGCTCGTTCCATGTATAATATTCAGCATAAAGTGACTCCCGAAAACGGAGTGTTGCAAGTGAAGCTGGAGTGTATTCGTCCCGATGTGGAAATCCGTTATACAGTAGATGGCAGCGAGCCAACGGCAAGTTCATCCTTATATACCGATTCATTAACAGTAACGGCGGCTCAAACCATTAAGAGTGCTACCTTTGCACAAGGTGAGCAGATGGGGCAGACGCTTGTGTTGCCTATTGCCTGGAACAAAGCGACCGGCAAGCCTATCCTCGGAAATAAACCGAATGAGAAACTCATGACGAACGGGGTACGTGGCAGCTTGAAGTATACAGACTTTGAATGGTGTTGTTGGGAGAAGAGCGATCATATTTCTTTCACGATAGATTTGCTGCAAAAGGAAAAATTGAGTACTTTCACCATAGGTTGTATCACCAACTACGGCATGGCAGTGCATAAACCGAAATCAATCCGCATAGCAGTTTCGGATGATAATGAAACCTATCGTGAGATAGCCGGCCTGCATTTTACTGCTGAAGAGATCTTCCGTGAAGGAGCTTTTATCGAAGATTTCTCCGTAGATATGAAAGGAACGGAAGCAAGATATGTCCGTGTAACGGCAGAAGGGGCGGGAGCATGTCCTGCCGATCATGTACGTCCGGGACAAGAGGCGAGAGTTTATTTTGATGAAATCAGGATTGAATAACATTTATTGTATAGCATAATACCATCAATAACAATGACAATGAAGAACCTAAAGAAACGAACTTTTTTAATCTTATCGGCGGTGCTGGCTGCTACTACTTTCACTTTAGCGCAGCAACAGCCGTTGCCCGAATGGCAAAGTCAGTATGCTGTGGGACTGAATAAGCTTGCTCCTCACACCTATGTATGGCCTTACGCCCATGTTGCAGACATTGAAAAGCCCGGAGGATATGAACAGTCTCCTTTTTATATGAGCCTGAACGGAAAGTGGAAATTCCATTGGGTGAAGAATCCCGATAACCGTCCGAAGGACTTTTACCAACCTTCTTATTATACAGGAGGATGGGCGGACATCAATGTGCCCGGCAACTGGGAACCTCAGGGGTATGGCACAGCTATCTATGTTAACGAGACGTACGAGTTTGATGATAAAATGTTCAACTTCAAGAAGAATCCGCCGCTGGTTCCTTATGCAGAGAATGAAGTCGGCTCCTACCGCCGTACTTTCAAAGTGCCTGCCGACTGGCAAGGACGCAGGGTAGTACTTTGTTGTGAAGGAGTTATTTCTTTTTATTATGTATGGGTGAATGGAAAATTACTGGGATATAACCAGGGATCAAAGACGGCTGCCGAATGGGATATTACAGATGTCCTGAATGAAGGCGAAAATGTGGTCGCCTTGGAGGTGTACCGTTGGAGTTCGGGCGCTTATCTGGAATGTCAGGATATGTGGCGTTTGAGCGGCATCGAACGAGATGTGTATCTTTACAGTACTCCCAAACAGTACATTGCAGACTATAAACTGAATGCTTCTTTAGAAAAAGAGAAATACAAAGATGGTATTTTCGGACTTGAAGTGACCGTGGAAGGACCTTCCGCTACTGCTTCTTCCATTGCTTATACACTGAAAGATGCTGAAGGCAAAGCAGTTTTGCAGGATGCTATCCGGATAAAATCCCGTGGATTGAGCAATTTTATCGCATTTGATGAAAAGAAGCTCCCCGGTGTAAAGGCTTGGAGTGCGGAGCATCCTTATCTTTATACATTAGTGCTCGAACTGAAAGATGAACAAGGCAAGGTCACTGAACTGACCGGCTGTGAAGTAGGTTTCCGTACCTCGGAAATCAAAGACGGACGTTTCTGCATCAACGGCGTTCCGGTATTGGTGAAGGGAACCAACCGACACGAGCATTCTCAACTGGGACGTACCGTGAGCAAGGAGCTGATGGAACTGGACATCAAACTGATGAAGCAGCACAACATCAACATGGTGCGTAACTCGCATTATCCTACGCATCCTTACTGGTATCAACTTTGCGACCGTTACGGTTTGTACATGATTGATGAGGCAAACATCGAATCTCACGGAATGGGATATGGTCCTGCTTCCCTAGCCAAGGATAGTACCTGGTTGACCGCGCACATGGATCGCACCCAACGTATGTATGAACGTTCCAAGAATCACCCGGCTATCGTTATCTGGTCATTGGGAAATGAAGCCGGAAACGGAATCAACTTCGAACGTACCTATGACTGGCTGAAATCGGTAGAGAAAACTCGTCCCGTGCAGTATGAACGTGCCGAATTGAACTATAACACAGATATTTACTGTCGTATGTACCGCGGTGTGGATGACATCAAAGCGTATGTAAACCAGAAAGACATCTATCGTCCTTTTATTCTTTGTGAATACCTCCACGCAATGGGTAATAGTTGCGGTGGACTGAAAGAATACTGGGATGTATTTGAAAACAACCCGATGGCACAAGGCGGCTGCGTTTGGGACTGGGTGGATCAGTCATTCCGCGAAATAGACAAGAACGGTAAATGGTACTGGACGTATGGCGGCGATTACGGACCGGAAGGAATTCCAAGTTTCGGCAACTTCTGCTGTAACGGCTTGGTAGGCGCTAATCGTGAACCGCACCCGCATTTGCTCGAAGTAAAGAAAGTATATCAGAACATAAAAGCAACGATGGCAAATCAGAAGAATCTGACTATCCGTGTTAAGAACTGGTACGACTTCTCTAACTTGAACGAGTATATACTGACCTGGAATGTGACAGCAGATAATGGTAAGATCTTGGCGGAAGGTACGAAAACGGTTGATTGTGCGCCGCACGCCACCGTCGATATTACTTTGGGTGCTGTAAAACTTCCGAATACAGTTCGTGAGGCTTATCTGAATATCAGCTGGACCCGTCGTGAAGCTTCTTCAATGATAGATAAGGACTGGGAAGTGGCATACGACCAGTTTGTACTTGCCGGTAATAAGAATTACACAGGCTACCGTCCGCAAAAAGCAGGTGAAACGACTTTCACCGTTGATAAGAAAACAGGTGCGCTTACTTCATTGAACCTGAACGGCAAAGATTTATTGGCTGCTCCGCTGACATTGAGCCTTTTCCGCCCGGCAACGGATAATGACAACCGGGATAAGAACGGCGCACGCCTGTGGCGTGATGCAGGACTGGATGGTCTGACCCAGAAAGTAATATCACTGAAGGAAAGTAAGACTTCGACTACCGCCCGTGTAGAAATTCTAAATGCGAAAAATCAAAAGGTAGGAACAGCCGATTTTGTGTATTCGTTGGATAAAAACGGTGCACTGAAGGTACACACTACTTTCCAGCCCGATACGACCATCGTGAAATCCATGGCCCGCCTGGGCTTGACATTCCGGGTAGCGAACTCTTACGATCAGGTTTCTTACTTGGGACGCGGGGACAATGAAACATACGCTGACCGCAATCAATCCGGCAAAATCGGTGTATATCAGACTACACCGGAACGGATGTTCCATTATTATGTTGCTCCGCAATCTACGGGCAACCGCACCGATGTACGTTGGGCGAAGTTGGCAGATACTTCCGGCGAAGGTATCTTTGTTGAGCCGGATCGTGCTTTCCAGTTTAGTATCATTCCTTTCTCGGATGTATTATTAGAGAAGGCCCGCCATATCAATGAACTGGAACGCGATGGATTGTTGACAGTGCATCTGGATGCTGAACAGGCAGGTGTGGGAACGGCTACTTGTGGTCCCGGAGTATTACCGAAATACTTGGTTCCATTAAAGAAACAGAGTTTTGAATTTACCCTTTATCCGGTGAAATAGATACTAAATCAATAGGTTATTTAGATTATATAAAGGTGGGGGTTACACTGATTGGATGGAATGTCGTAAGAAAATATTCCATGAGGATCGTGAAATCTGCACCTTTATTTTATCTTTGTACGATTGCAATAATTAATAGACCATGAATAAACTACTAACCTCTCTTTTATTGTCTGTTACTCTCATGAGTGGAGCGCAGGCGCAGAAAAAAGAAAATTACTATGTGAAGCATGTTGAATTTCCTCAAAGTGCAACTATCGAACAGAAGGTTGATATGGCAGCGCGTCTGGTACCTACTCCACAGCAATACGCTTGGCAACAAATGGAATTAACAGCTTTCCTTCATTTTGGTATCAACACCTTTACCGGACGTGAATGGGGGGACGGGAAAGAAGATCCCGCGCTCTTTAATCCTTCGGAACTGGATGCTGAACAATGGGTACGTACCCTCAAGGAAGCCGGCTTTAAAATGGTGCTTCTGACTGCAAAACATCACGACGGTTTCTGCCTTTGGCCAACGGCTACTACCAAACATTCCGTGGCCTCTTCTCCTTGGAAAAACGGACAAGGCGATGTAGTGAAAGAACTTCGTGCTGCCTGTGACAAATATGATATGAAGTTTGGAGTATATCTTTCTCCCTGGGACCGGAATGCGGAATGTTATGGAGACTCTCCCCGTTACAATGATTTTTTTATTCGGCAATTGACGGAATTGCTCACCAATTATGGTGAAGTACATGAAGTCTGGTTCGACGGGGCGAATGGAGAAGGTCCGAACGGAAAGAAACAGGTGTATGATTGGGATGCTATTTACAAGACCATCCGCAGCCTGCAACCGAAAGCGGTGACCGCTATTATGGGGGATGATGTTCGTTGGGTAGGTAATGAAAGTGGCTTAGGACGTGAGATGGAGTGGAGTGCTACCGCACTTGTTCCGGAAATTCATCCTGGTTCGAAAGCTAGTCGTGAACGTGCGGGAATAAGTTGGAAATCATCCGATCAAGGAAGTCGTAAGGTATTGGAAAAAGCTACGGAATTGAGTTGGTATCCTTCGGAAGTGGACGTATCCATTCGTCCGGGATGGTTCTATCATGCGGAAGAAGACAGCAAAGTGAAGTCATTGAAACATTTGGCGGATATCTATTTTCAATCAGTAGGTTATAATTCTGTTTTGTTGCTGAATATTCCTCCGGATCGTAGGGGACTGATTAATGAAGCCGATGTGCGGCGATTGAATGAATTTGCAGCTTATCGTGAGCGGGTATTCGCTTCTAACAAGGTTGTGAATGGTAGAAAATACTGGAATGCAACCCCTGGCAGTGAAAAGGTTTATTCATTGAAGCCGAATGCAGAGATGAATGTGGTGATGCTTCAGGAAGATATAACGAAAGGGCAGCGGGTAGAAGCCTTTACGGTGGAAGCCCTGACTGATAATGGCTGGAAGGAAGTTGGAAAAGGTACGACGATAGGATATAAGCGTATGTTGCGTTTTCCGGCAGTTAAGGCCAGTAAGCTCCGCGTGAAAATAGACGAATGCCGGTTGACTGCATTTATTAGTCAGGTTGCTGCCTATTATGCGGAACCTTTGCAGGAAGAGACAACGAAAGAAGACTGGAATAATTTGCCGCGTTCCGGATGGAAACAAGTGGCTGCCTCTCCGTTAACGATTGATCTGGGAAAGACAGTAACGTTGAACAGTTTTACGTATGCTCCCGCGAAAGCGGAGGCAAAGCCGACGATGGCATTCCGTTATAAATTCTTTGTAAGTGTGGATGGCAAGAATTGGAAAGAGGTTCCTACCAGTGGGGAGTTCAGCAATATCATGCATAATCCGTTGCCACAGACGGTTGCTTTCAATCAGAAAGTGCAGGCACGTTTCATTAAACTGGAGGCCACTACGCCTGATGCTGCCGTTGCAAAAGTAAATATGGATGAAATAGGAGTGATGGTGGCTCCCTGATAGAGCCCTCATCGGAAGATATGTTTAGAGAATAGCAGTGTAGGCCGGCATCTTGATTTTTAATGAATCAGGTGCCGGTTTCTTTTTTTTCTAAACCAAATGAATATTTTACTGTTATTTATTAAAAAAGACAGAAGTTATGTTAGTAGTAGATTTAGGAAAATGGATGAATAAAACCCTCATAAATTGGGGAATAGATCCGGCCGTTGCCGATCGTTTTGATGAGACTATTATGGCTTTACTGATGATAGTGGTTGCCATCGTTCTGAATTACCTCTGCCAGGCGATTTTGATCGGAGGAATGAAACAGTATACGAGGCGGAAGCCCCATCAGTGGAATACGTTGATGATGAAGCGCAAGGTGTTTCATCATTTGATTCATACCATCCCGGCTTTTCTGGTTTATGCTTTGTTGCCGATGGCTTTTATCCGGGGGAAAGAGTTGTTGTTGATTTCTCAAAAGGCGTGTGTCGTTTATATTATTTTCTCTTTACTATTGGCTATTAATGGGATTCTGTTGATGATAATGGATATCTATGACGGAAAAGAAACGATGAAGGATCGCCCGATGAAAGGGTTTATTCAGGTCTTGCAGGTGCTTCTTTTCTTTGTAGGTGGAATTGTAATCATTGCCATTATCGTGAATAAGTCTCCTGCCACTTTGTTTGCCGGGCTGGGTGCTTCGGCAGCTATTTTGATGTTGGTGTTCAAGGATTCCATATTAGGCTTTGTGGCAGGTATTCAGCTTTCTGCCAATGACATGGTCCGTCCGGGCGACTGGATAACGTTACCTTCCGGCGACGCAAATGGTACGGTACAGGAGATAACATTGAATACGGTCAAGATTCAGAATTTTGATAATACCATTTCCACTATCCCTCCTTATACATTAGTGAGCAGTACTTTCCAGAATTGGCGGGGAATGACACAGTCGGGAGGACGACGGGTGATGAAGAATATCACTTTGGATTTAACTACACTTCAATTCTGTACGCCGGAAATGCTGGACCGTTACCGGAAAGAAATTCCATTAATGGCGGATTATCAACCGGAAGAAGGAGTGGTTCCTACCAATTCTCAAGTGTACAGGGTGTATATTGAGCGCTATTTGTGCAGTCTGCCTGTGGTCAATCAGGATTTGGATTTGATTATCAGCCAAAAAGAAGCTACCATGTACGGAGTACCTATTCAGGTTTACTTCTTCTCTCGTAATAAGGTTTGGAAAGAATACGAGCGTATCCAGTCCGATATCTTCGATCATTTGCTGGCAATGGTTCCGAAGTTTGATTTAAAAGTTTATCAGTACTCGGATTAGTCAACCATTATCAGGTAAGTATAATTCTCAAGCATTCTCACCACTATGAGAATTTTTTCTCATAGTGGTGAGAACTTTTTCTCATTGCGATGAGAATATTTTCTCATTGCGATGAGAATGATCTCTTATCAGAATATACTGTGACGTCGTTTGGTGAGTTCTAATCAATAGGGAATCAGTTCGAAGTCTGCATAAACAGGAAGATGATCGCTGATACCTCCCTGATATTTCATTCCTTTGTAGGTGCGGAAAGGTTCTTTATCCCCATATTTCTCGTCTTCTTTCAGTAAAAAGGGGAGAAGACAGACGTTTGCTCTTTCTTCACTGGTGAAAAAATGGCTCGATTGATTTAATAGAGTACCCGATACAATCAGATGGTCAAGCAATCCCCATTCACCGCGATATTTGTAAGAACCGAAGCTTTTTGACTTCGCTTTCCGGGCAAGCAGATGATATAGTTTTAGTGAGGAAGGAACAATTGTTGAAGGGTTGGTGGAGTTGAGTGTTGAGGCTGGCTTTGGGGCAGTAATGGGAGGCGCTTCGGCCTCCAGTATTTTCTGGATAGATTGATTCGTCGGGTAATCATTGAAATCCCCCATAATAATAACTTGCGGATGAGAACGAATATTTAGAATGTGATCGACTTCCGTGCGCAGAATTTGAGCTGCGTATAAACGATAGGGTTCCGATTCTTTAGCTCCACCCGAACGGCTTGGGAGATGGCAGACAAATACGTCTAATGTGTCTCCCGTCAGCAGAAGTCCGCTGACGTGCAGCAAATCTCTTGTCGGGCGGTATTGTCTCAACGGAGGAATGGAGATAGAACGGGAAGATAACAGCTTGAATAAATCCCGTTGGTAAAGCAGGGCTACGTCAATCCCTCTCAAATCAGGGGAATCGGTCATTACATAACGATAGTTAAGCTCTTTTAAAGGAGAACGGCGGGTCAGATCACGCAGCACCGTATCATTTTCCACTTCGCATAATCCGACTAGTGCAGGAGGATTCCATTCTCCAATAGCTGTGATTACTCGCGCCACATCAGCCAGCTTTTTCTTATATCTGCTATAATTCCAATGACGCAGCGCATCGGGAAGAAATTCGTGGTCGTTCTTTAAACTGTCATGGTGCGTATCGAACAGGTTTTCTATGTTCCAGCTGACAACACGGAAAGGGATTCTTTCTTCCTGACAGGGAGCTTGTTTGCTATGATAGTCTTGTGCTATGACAGAGCAAGGAACGAAGAAACTTACGACAATTAAAAACATTGTAAGAAAGAGCATGGCAGCAGCGATTCTTTTCCGCTTGTTACCATACTCTTTTTTGTGATATTTTATCTGTCTGTTATTTTTTGGCAGGTACATGTGCCAAGATATCCAACAGATGTTTCCAGAATTTCTCTACGGTAGGAATAAGCATCCGTTCGTCGGGAGAGTGAACACCTGTAAGTGTCGGTCCGAAAGAAACCATATCCAACGTTGGATACTTATCAAGGAACAGGCCGCACTCCAATCCTGCGTGGATTGCTTTTACTTTCGCATCTACGCCGAATAAGCGTTTGTATGATTCAACTGCTACTTCGAGGATGGCCGAATGTGGATTCGGTTTCCATCCCGGATAACCTTCTCCGAAAGTAACATTGGCTCCTGCCAGTTGGAATACGGCGCGAACCGTGTTCGCCATATCGTTGCGTGCGGACAGTATAGAACTTCTCTGACTGGTTTCAATGCGGATGATATGGTTGGGCTTCATCTTGACAGATGCCAGATTGGTAGAAGTTTCCACCAGTCCGGGAATATCCTGGCTCATGGCATATACACCGTGAGGAGCTGCATACAGAGCTTTTAATAAACGGGTAGTAGTATCCTGGTCGATAACCATTTTGCGTGGATTTTCCGATTCGAGAACCAGCTTTAAGTCGGGCTCTACAACGGATAATTCGTCTTCCATTTCGCTGGTGAAGATATTCAGTTCGGTGCGGACATCATGTTTGGCGTCTTCGGGAACAGCACAGATGGCATAAGCCTCGCGGGGAATAGCGTTGCGCAGGTTACCTCCGTTGATTTCACATAGGTACAGATCGTGTCTGGCAGCCATGCGGGAAAGGAAACGGTTCAGAATTTTGTTGGCATTGCCACGTCCCAGGTGAATGTCGCCACCGGAGTGACCGCCTTTCAGCCCTTTTACTTCTACCTTGAAGAAGAAATATCCGGCGGGAACTTCCACTTCCTTATAAGTAAATTCTGCAACGGAGTCAATACCTCCGGCACATCCGATAAAGATTTCCCCTTCATCTTCCGAATCGAGGTTCAGAAGGATGTCACCGCTCATAAAACCTTCTTGCAGGGCAAAAGCTCCGGTCAGTCCGGTTTCTTCGTCTACGGTAAACAGGCATTCCAGCGGACCGTGCTCAATGCTGTCGTCAGCCAGGATAGCCAGCTCGGTAGCTACACCGATACCGTTATCAGCTCCGAGGGTAGTTCCTTTGGCTTTCA
>DXOJ01000697.1 GCA_019412865.1 Bacteroides sp.
CTTCCTCACCGATGAACGGTAGCTTGGTCGGTGAGCAAGGAGGCGTTCCTCACCGACCAAGGATACCTTGCATTTAAAGAACGGACGTTTTCATACAATGAAAAACGGTCTGTTTACCCTTTATTTATGCATAATAAGGGGCGCGATATGCATATTCTTGCACTAGATTATGCATTTTATTTTCTATTTGATTCGATTCATAGCCACTGTTGAATAATAGAATCTTAAAAATAGAACAGAACAGTTTGTTGCTGTAATACAGTCGATTCACCGATAAGAATCCCCCGTTCATTGATTTTTTTTCCTTTTTCTGCTTCTCTGTCATACATTTGTTACAGTATTGTAACACTTGCTACTCTAATCCCTTATGAATATGAACGAGGCATGTAATGTAACCACCGCACTTTCCGCTTTCTCCTCCATTTCTTTGGAAGAGATGAGTACCATCCGTTTGATGAACCGTACGGACACGAAGTATATCGTTTCGCTCTCTGCCCTGATGGACGTATTACAACGGGCAAATAATTGTTATCGTGTGCAAGAGGTGCAGGGGGAGCGAAATATAGCTTATCACACTACCTATCTCGACACTCCCGATTACGCCATGTATCTGGCTCATCAAAACGGAAGAGTGATCCGTGAGAAGATCCGTGTAAGGACGTATGTATCTTCCGGTCTGACTTTTCTGGAAGTGAAGAATAAGAATAACAAGGGGCGGACAGATAAAAAGCGGATTCGGGTGCAAGGAGTAAACTCTTTGCGTCAGGATGGGGGAGAAGAGTTTCTTCGCAATTATGCCTGGTATGAGTTGTCCGCCTTGAAATTTCTACTGGAAAATCATTTTCATCGTATTACACTGGTGAATAAGGCAATGACAGAACGTCTGACCATCGATACTGGTGTGCATTTCCATCATCTCATAACTGGAACGGAAGCAAGATTGGAAAATCTTGCTATCATAGAACTGAAACGTGACGGGAGAACTTATTCACCCATCGGTGAAATACTGCGCGAACTGCATGTGCGGCCTTCGGGAATTAGTAAATATTGTGTGGGAACCGTACTCACAGCCGGGAACTTAAAATATAATCGGTTTAAGACCAAGTTGAGAATGGCACAGAAGATAGCAAAGAAGCAACTAATGAATATTTAATATAAAACCTGAATAATATGTTTGATGAACTAAGTGATATTACATTAATAGAAACACCATTGATGGATAGCGCAGGTTTCCTGGAATTGTTGTTGCGATTCTGCTTCAATTTACTGGTGGTATCCTGCATTATTCATCTGTTTTATTACCCTAAGAGCAAACGGCGTGATTATTACTTCACCTTTACGCTGATAAGCATCAGTATTTTCCTGATGATTTTCTTATTGGGAAGTGTCAAACTGAAAATAGGTTTTGCGCTCGGTTTATTTGCCATTTTCGGTATCATCCGTTATCGGACCGAGTCAATGCCCGTGCGTGAGATGACTTATCTTTTTGTCATCATTGCTATTTCGGTAATCAATGCCCTTGCCGTGGAAATCAGTTATGCTGAACTGGTATGTACCAACTTGCTTTTCATTGTCAGTATATGGCTTTGCGAAAGCAATCGCTGGCTGAAACATATCTCCTGTAAACTGATTCAATATGATAGAATAGAACTTATAAAACCCGAAAGGGAATTGGACTTATTACGCGATCTCCGCGAACGGACAGGACTTGACATTGTTCGTGTGGAAGTGGGACATATCGATTTTTTACGGGATACAGCCATGCTGAAAATCTATTATGAACCGCTGAAAGATGAGATAAATACGATTGATACGTTGACCCGCTTACCTAGAGAAAATGAATAAGAAAATGGAAGATAAGTCAGGCAGAGAAAGTCAGAAGAGATTCTGGGGGACAGGTAGATACCTGATTGGTTGCTTATTATTGTTGTGTATGGCAGGGAAGAGCCATGCGCAGGGAGATGACTTCGGTGTGTGGACCAGTGCGGAAGTGAAGAAAAAGATATTCTCCGGTTTCGATGCTTCTCTGGAAGGTGAATTTCGTACAAGAGACGGATTGCAGACGGTGGAACGCTGGTCGGGTTCGGCAGGTGTTTCCTATAAGATGTTTCGTTGGCTGAAAGCATCCGCAGGATATACGTTTATTCATTATTACCATCCGATGGAAGTCACTAAAAAAGGAAATTATATCCCCGAATATTGGCAGCCGAAACATCGTGTAAACTTGTCATTAACAGGAAAGGTGGACTGGCGCCGCTTCACGTTTTCCCTTCGTGAACGGTGGCAATATACTTATCGTCCCAGTCAGTCGGTTCCCAAATTCGATGGTGATGACGGGAGTGTGAAGAATGATGAATATATTAGCGGAAAAGGAAAAAATGTGCTTCGTTCCCGCCTTCAGGTGGAATATAACATACGTAAATGTGCTTTTACTCCTTATACTTCATGCGAACTTTCACATTCGTTGAATGAGATTGGTGCTTTTGAAAAGTTGCGATGGACATTGGGGACGGAATGGAAACTAAGTAAGAAACATGCTCTCGATTTTTATTATCTGTATCAAAATAAGGCAGACGACGATGAGGCAAACGGGCATGTGATCGGTGCAGGATATTCATTTAAGTTTTAATAGATAAAACAAGAAATTATGAAAAGGATTGTGTTGTTTTGGATACCGCTTTTATTGCTGTTGTTGGTGAACTGTACGACGGAATCATTCGATTTCGGCGATCAGGAAGGAATATTGGTCGGAGGTTCGGGAGGTGGAGGAAGCAGTCAGCCCAACCCAACGATTCCCGAGGGATCGGAAGATTTATTGGGATTTACAATCACTTTTGATGAAAGTGATAGGACGACGTATGGAAGCATGTCGGAAACGGTCACTTCCGATGATGATTTTATAGAGAACTCCCAATTTGCCTCCGTGGTGACGATTACCTATAATGGAACGACTGCCACGGTAGGTAATGGAGTTTCCGGAGTGGAAGTATCTTCCAATGGGGCGCATATTGTGGTCAATTCTACGGTCAGCGGAGTAGAGTATGTGTTGAACGGGACTACTACGAACGGCTCGTTCAAGGTATACAGCGAAAAGAAATTCAAATTATCACTGGCGGGGGTGTCTATACTCAATCCGGTAGGTGCTGCCATTAATATCCAGTCTTCCAAACGTGTGTTTGTGGTATGCGCGGATGAAACAACGAATGTGTTGACAGATGGGTCTTCTTATACGGCAACTACTGATGGAGAGGATATGAAAGCCTGTCTGTTCAGTGAGGGGCAGCTCATTTTCAGTGGAGGCGGTTCACTCACAGTTACCGGAAATTATAAACATGCCATCACAAGCGATGATTATGTGCGTTTCCGTAGCGGGTGTAATATTACGGTAGCTTCGGCCAAAAAAGATGGAATCCATACCAATGAATCTGTGATTATCGGCGGCGGAATACTGAATATATCTTCAGACGGCGATGCTATTCAGTGTGAAGAGGGAGGAATTACGATGACCGGAGGCTTTGCAAAACTCTCTACAACGGATAATAAAGCGCATGGGTTGAAATCCTGTCTGGATGTGGTAATCAGTGGCGGTGCTATTCAGGCACAAGTGGCGGGAGCAGCCTCCAAAGGAATATCCTGTGATGGTAACCTGACCATCTCCGGAGGAAAGCTGACTGCATTCACTTCTCAAACCGCTCTTTATGAAGATAATGATTTAAGTTCGTGTGCAGGAATTAAATGTGACGGAAATATCCTGATTACAGGAGGGGAAATCGCTATTCAGAGTACAGGTGGAGCCGGTAAAGGTATCAACTGTGACGGTTCGATTACCATCAATGACGGCACGGTGAAAGTGATAACTACCGGTACGCAGTGTGTATATGGCAAGCTCGATTCGTCGGCAAAAGGAATCAAAGCGGACGGTGCGTTGACAATCAATGGAGGAACGGTGCTTGTGAAGGCTACCGGTGGGGAAGGCAGTGAGGGTATCGAGAGTAAAAGTGTGTTGACTGTCAATGAGGGTACAGTTGCCGTGCTTTGTTACGATGACTGTATGAATGCAAGTAACAGCATTGTTCTTAATGGTGGTAATATTTATTGTTATAGTTCCGGAAATGACGGCATTGACTCTAATGGTACGTTGACCATTACGGGGGGAGTGATTGTATCGTCGGGTACTACTTCTCCCGAAGACGGATTCGATTGCGATCAGAATACCTTTAAGATTACCGGGGGGATTGTTCTGGGTATTGGAGGAGGAACAAGTACACCTACATCAAGTGTATGTACGCAACGCACTGTGATCTATGGCGGTTCGGGAAGTAACGGAGAAATACTGAATATCCAGTCGGCTGACGGAACCAGCGTACTGACCTATCAGATTCCCCGTGCTTATTCTCAAATGACGGTATTGTTCAGTAGTCCGAATCTGACCTCGGGCGGTAGTTATACTATCTCAAAAGGAGGAACGGTTTCCGGTGGTTCCGAGTTCTTCGGGTTATATTCGGGAGCCACTTATTCCGGTGGCACGCAGGCGGCAACATTTACTGCCAGTTCGATGGTGACACAAGTCGGCAGCACTTCCGGCGGTGGCCAGCCCGGTGGTGGAGGAGGTGGACATGGACCTGGTGGATGGGGATGGTAAACAGCAGTTTACCGTCGAAATCCGTTCTTTGGTCGATTCTATTTGTGATAAAACAGGTTCGGTTTTATCTTTGTTTCGATAATCAGAAGCAATGAGGCATGAAAAGACTGCGTAAACAACACGTGCTGGAGCAGAGTATTTACGGAGCTATCTGGATCGTAATATTTCTTCTTCCGCTGATAGGCGGATACTTTGCCATGAGTGGAGGACTTGAACGGGAGGAAACCCGTATGGTGATCCGCGAATCATGGTTGAGTATCCTTCCTTTTTTCGTGCTTTTCCTGTTAAATAATTATGGGCTGGTTCCCTATTTTCTTTTTAAGAAAAGGTACTGGCAATATACTGTTTCGTTGATTTTTGTAATAGGAATGATTTGTTGGCTTTCTCCGTTTCCTTCTGCCAATCATTTCCCCAAAGATTTCAAGCGAGGAGAGTTGCCTCTTCGTATGAAGGAGAACCGGAGGGACCAGATTATTAAGACGAGAGAAAAGGCGAGGGAGGAAGGGGATGTGCATTGGCATGAATCCAATCCCGAACAACGTCCTAGGGGAATGGGAGATCCAAATGGTCCCGGAAGATTTCCAAAACCGACTCCTTTTCCTTATCCTCCTTTTGTGCTCCGCTATCTTATTCATTTCATCATTGCCTTTTTGATGGTAGGGTTCAATATCGCCATCAAACTTTTCTTTAAATCTTTCCGTGATGAAGAAATGCTGAAGGAACTGGAACATCAACGTTTGCAGTCGGAACTGCAGTATTTGAAATATCAGATTAATCCTCATTTCTTCATGAATACGCTCAATAATATTCATGCGTTGGTGGATATTGATACGGGGAAAGCGAAAAGTACGATTGTGGAACTCTCTAAACTGATGCGTTATGTGCTTTATGAAGCGAGTAATAAAACGATTTTGCTTTCACGTGAGGTTCAGTTTCTTAAAAATTACATTGCCCTGATGAGTTTGCGCTATACCAACAAAGTATCTATTCAGATGGATTTTCCGGCCGAAGTGCCCGAAGTGCAGATTCCTCCTTTGCTTTTTGTCTCTTTTGTGGAAAATGCTTTTAAGCATGGAGTCAGTTATCGGAGCGAGTCTTTTATTCATGTCTTGATGCAGTTGGATGAGGGCAACCGGCTTTCATTCCGTTGTTCCAACAGCAATAATGGTTCGGCTGACGAACAGCATCATGGCATCGGACTCGAGAATATCCGTAAGCGGTTGAGGCTTTTATTTGGCAATGATTATACGCTTTCCATTACCGAAGAGGAACATAAATTTGATGTCTTACTTATTATACCTTTATTAGAATGAAATGTATAGCAATAGATGATGAGCCGTTAGCATTGACGCAGTTGTCGGATTATATATCCCAGGTACCTTTTTTGTCTTTGGTAAAGTCATGCCAGGATGCGTTCGAGGCAATGAAGATATTGTCCGAAGAGGAGGTTGATTTGATCTTTGTGGATATTAATATGCCCGATTTGAACGGATTGGATTTCATACGTTCTTTGGTGAACCGTCCGTTGGTGATTTTCACTACTGCTTATTCTGAATATGCGGTAGAGGGTTTCAAACTGGATGCCGTAGATTATCTGCTGAAACCGTTTGAGTTCCAGGATTTATTGAAAGCGGCGGATAAAGCCCGCAGGCAATTTGAATATCGTTTGTTGGAACAACAGGGTGAAATAGGAAATGCTTCGCAGATAAAAGGAGATTCATTATTCGTGAAGAGCGATTACAGAGTGGTTCGCATCGATGTGAAGAATATCCGCTATATTGAGGGGATGAGTGAGTATGTGCGTATCTTTGTGGAAGGAGAGGACAAGCCTGTAATAACGCTTGCCAGCCTCCAGAAAATGGAAGAACGGCTTCCCACGCATTTCATGCGGGTCCACCGTTCTTATATTGTCAATCTTCGCAAGATTACCGAAGTTTCCCGTCTTCGCATTATCTTTGATAAGAATACTTATATTCCTGTCGGTGATAATTATAAGGAGAAATTTACGGAATACATTGGGAAATTAAGCCTTTCTTAAATAATTATTTAATTCCCAGTTTTTTGGCAATTTCTTTAGGAAGTGCATCTTTATGCACCAGGATATTCATTGTCTTGTAGGCAACGAATGCTTTGGAAGCATACCAGATACCATCATATTTGCCTGATTTACCCCAAGAGTTTTTCACCATGAAGTATTCTTTTCCATTCTGGTCTTTAGCGATGCCGTAGATTACCATTCCGTGGTCGTCTGTTGTTTCCCAGTTGTCAAAAGCAACTTGACGCATTTCCTGGGTAATATCCTTTTCAGGGAAAGGTTTGGTGAATAGTTCTCTGCGTTTGTCGGCGGCAGTCAATCCTGTCCAACGGGCCATGTCTGAACCGGACAGTTCAGATTCTTTGGCTGCATCTGGCATTACGGCGATACCGTCACGTGAGAATCCTTGTTCGCTGACATCGCTACCCCATGCAAAGGTATAGCCTTTCTTTACTGCATTGTCCATAACAGCCATCAGTTCTTCGATAGGCAGGTTGTAAGACAGACCATTACGCCAGTTATCCTGAATTTCGATGGCGAATTGAGAATAGAACGGATGGTGTGTATAAGAAGTCAGTGATACATAGTCGTTATAGTTCAATCCCAGTGATTCGGCAAAAGTCTTCGGAGTATATTCTTTGCCTTTGTAGGTGAACTTCTCCGGACATGCTCCTAGGTAAGTGTCATAAATGGCACTTAGTCCGTTTTTCCATACCGGAGTCAGTTTGCTTAATTTACCTTTTGCAATCGCATTGATATAACCGGAAGCAACAGCATCCAGCTCATTATGTACCGGCAGCGTATCACCATACATAATACCCGGCATCACTTCTTGCGGAACGATACCATAATTCTTGATGCAATACATTACATCATAAAAACTTCCACCCGGAGAGAAAGAACTGTCACCGTGATAACGTACATAGTTTACTCCGCGATCCTGCATCGTTTTGTGTACAACAAACATTTCAGACAGGTCGTATTCACCTTTACCTAAACGAAGTAGTTCTGATTCAACAAATCCGAGAGTTGAGAAACTCCAGCAAGTACTCGAACGATTTTGGTTCTTGATAGAAGTTATCGGATTTTCTTTCACTGTCGTGAAAACAAAACCTTCTTCAGGTTTTGCATCTTGTGCCATAACACTTAGGCTGAACAGGCCTAAAGCAGCAATAAGGATTGTCTTTTTCATTCCTATGAAATTAATATTAAATTGTTTTGGCTACAAATATAGGAAAGTTTCACCACAGAGTAACACAGAGTTTCACAAAGTTTTCTCTTTTTTCAAATGGACAGCTATCTTAATGACTTCCGTTTTATGACATTTTATTGTATCTTGGCGCGGTAAGTTCGCTCGGAGAAAGTAATATTCAGGAACAGGGAAAGGCTGTTTTCTTTTTGCATACCGTTAGGAATTTTCATCTGGCCTTTATATTTCAATCCGATAGAAAGGACGTTGTTATTGCGCAATCCGAAGTTAAGTCCGGTACTGACGTAATATTCGGTTGCCTTTTTCTTTTGAATGACGATATAGGAATTATTAATACCTGTTCCCAATAGGATGCTGACCGGATTACGATAGACATTGCCCAATGTATATCTTCCACCGACTGATAACCGGTGTTGATTCTCAAAACTGACATTGGATTGGGAAGATTGCATCCGGCTCCAGTCCACATATTTGTAGTCGATGGTTGCCATCCAACGTAGAGTGTTGTAGGAAGCTCCGAGCCCAAAGAATTGAGGAAGACATTGGCGATAGCGTTTCAGGCTTTTTTCAATATCATCTCCTCCCGAACTGCTACTAACGTATAAGTTATTATCCTGCTTAAAATCCTGAGAGTAACCATATACGGCACCGGCAACGAAAGAACGTTCGCGGTCTATAGCCCATTTATACTGTACACCGAAATCCGCATAAAAAGTATGTTTGTAGGAGCTGGTTTCTTCTGTGGCAGTACCTTGCGTCTCCGTTTGTGTGATGGTCCCCGTCACATAAGAAAGATTGGTGCCGACAGAAAATCTTTTTCCGAAAAGGTAAGCCGTGCTGATACCCATCTTGGAAAGTCCTCCTTCACCCTGAAAGAGAGAAGAGATAGTACCTCCATTGGTGCCTGCCACTTCTTCATCCAGCGTGATGGCATATCCCACACTGCTGACGGGAGCCATGAAAATTGCTCCATACCAGCGTGGCATAATCCGGCAACCGATACTTAGGTTATTCAGATTTCCGGTGACGGAACGGTTACTTGCTCCTCGTTGCGAATAAATCTGGTATGCTCCCATGATACCGGCATCGATCTGGAAGCGTTGTTCGGTCAACTCTGTGAGTGAAGCCGGATTGGCGCTGTTAAGGAAATTATTTCCTCGCAATGCAATGCCTGTGCCGCCCAGTCCGGCATATTGCCCGCCTTCTCCGGTAGAAAGTTCTCCCAGTCCGAACATGGAAGTAGGGGAGTTCGTTGTATTTTGTGCAATAACTATAGAGACAGGAGTATAGAATGCCAGAAGGCAAAACAAAATCTTTTTCATTGTTGATAAGTTTTGTAAAGTATGATAAGTTTGGTATTCTTTTTATTGGCGGTATGTTCTCCGTCGCCGAAAATAACGCCTTGAAGTGTGGTATAGAACAAGTTGTCCGGAAGAAATAATTGTAGTTTCTGACGATCATATCCGGTAGTTCCCAGGTTTGTTTGCAGGAAAGAGGTGATGTCAAAAGAGTAATAAGTCTCCTCATAAGACATCTCGTCGACTACTAGATTTCCGCTTTGTACGGAACTCCCGGTGAGGTCGGTGATTACACTTTGCGTCACATTTTCATTGTTGGCGGTGTAGAGAGCCAGGCTTTTGGGCAACGGGTACATGCCGTCATAAGTTCCTTTTACCGGATATAACTGTAACGTTGCGCTCTCGATAGTCACAAGCTCTCCTTTTTCGCAGAGATTATTTAAATGTGGGAAGTCGATGGTGACATACATACCTGTCATTCCCTGCAGGTAGACCTGATGCTCGCTTTTTCCGGAAGAGTATTCATTGCCGTCCCCACTTTGCAGGTTGGCTATCGGGATGTTTGAGCGGTCTTGTTCTATTTTGTTGTAAGTCAGCGTGCTGCTTGTATTGAAAACCAGTGTTTTTTCGTTCAGTGTTTCCGTAATCTGGTGATAGTAGACCGTGATGCACATACTGGAGTCGTTGACTTGAAATCCGCTGATACAAGCGTCATTTGCATCGGGTATAAAAGCAATTCCCTTGAAATAATCATGGAAGAAATCCTGGGATTGTACCCATCGGCCATCATTCAGCATCAAGTTGAACCATTCTTCTCCCCATGCATCCGGCAATCGTATTTCCAGTTCTTCGCTCGGTGAGCCCGGAGTAGGACGAAAGTCGAAAGATGCCAGTGGAGTTTCGTTGTAATAGGCAGTAGTAGTGTTGTATAGGTACCCTCTATCGTCCAGTTCTATATTCTTTGTCAGTTCATGCAGATGAATGCGTTGGGTTTTTAGTGTATCTCCCAGGTAATTGCCCGAAGAATACAGGCGTATGGTGATCGAGTCGAACTCATATTGGATGTTTTCATCAAAAGAATAGGAAGGTACTTCATACTCTGCGTAAAAAGAGGCGGTAATTTTCCCCCATAAGTTGTCGTCACGGTATCCTATCTGGCAAACCGTATCTCCCGAAGTGGCTATGGAGTCGCTTAATACTGTACTAAGTAATACCGTACAAGTATCCATCTGTTCGTTGAGGAATGAACTTTGTACCCATTTCGCTCCTATGGACGATGAATCGTCTACACAAGCGAAAAAAGAAAGAGATATAAAGAATGAAAAAAGTAGTATGATTGACTTCATGTAGTAAAAATGAAATTGGTTTTGTACCGGCAAAAGAAGAGGTTTTAAATAGTCCTCCAAAAAACTATCGACTAAATCTCTGTATTTGTCGACCTGAATTTTGTTGGTAGATAGAATGTCTTTATTTGTCGATAGTTTTTTTATGCGTGCCCGTTGCCGCCTACATTTGCGGTTGTAATCAACGACATATTTATGAATACGAAAATGAATAAATTACTTTGCATGATGGTGGTGCTGCTTTCATTGGCGGCATGTACGGATGATACTGAATATACGGCAGGTGTGTGGTATCGCCGTTCTGATTTTGATGGTGTGGCGCGTACGGACGCAGCTGGTTTTACGATTGGTAACATAGGGTACCTCTGCACCGGATACCGGGGGAGTACCAAAGACCGTTTGAAAGATTGTTGGGCGTATGACATTGAGGCTAATTCGTGGACACAGTGTACATCAATGCCCGATGCAGCTCCAGCCCGGAATGCAGCTACAGGTTTTGCAGTAGGTACCAAAGGATATATTGCTACCGGTTACGATGCGACAAAAAAGGATTATCTGAATGATTGCTGGCAGTATGATCCTGCCACGAATTCCTGGAAGGAGATGGCTTCTATTCCGGATGGAACTGATGGGACTAATATCTATGGTAAACGGTATTATGCGCTTTCTTTCGGCATTGGTCAGTATGGGTATCTGGGTACAGGTTACAACGATAATTATCAAAAGGATTTCTGGAAGTTCGACCCGTCGGTGGGAGATAAAGGAGAATGGACAGCCATGAGTGGATTTGGCGGACAGAAGAGAATGGGCGGTATGGCCTTCGTCATAGATGATATAGCTTATATCTGCGGCGGTGAAAATAACGGTTCGGATGTGACGGATTTCTGGTGTTTTAATCAGGCAACGGGTACTTGGAAAGAATTGCGCGAACTTTACGATAAGAGTGATGATGATTATGACGACGATTACACTTCTATCGTCCGTTCTTATGCTTGTGCTTTCGTGATCGACGGTAAAGGATACATTGCTGCGGGGCAGACTGCTGGTGGTAGTTATCGTTCCAATTATTGGATTTACGACCCTCTGACAGACCTCTGGGATGGGGAAGATTTGACAGATTTCGAAGGAAGTACACGCTCGAAAGCCGTATGCTTTTCTACTGGAAAACGGGGAATTATAGCTACGGGAGGAGCTTCTACTTATTATTACGATGATACTTGGGAGTTGAAGCCTTATGAATATGAAGAGAAATAAAAAAATAATAGGTATTAGTTGCTTTGTCTTGCTGCTTTTAGTGGGAATCATATATGGGTATATGCATTCGATAAACATATATCGGCTGGAAGTAACCCAGATTGAAGGTAGTGGATACGGTTATAAGATTTATGAGAGAGAGCGTTTGATAATCGTTCAGCCTTTTATCCCGGTTGTATCCGGGAAAAGACCTTTTCAATCGGTGCAAGATGCCCAATGTATCGGAAATTTAGTGCTGGAACGAATTAAAGCTGGAAATGAATTTGCCATATCAAAGGCTGACCTGGATAACTTGGGAGTAGTGTATTAATGCCACCATGTTGGCACAGTCATGCCACCTCATTGGCACGATAGTGTCAACATGGTGGCACTGTTGTGTCAATACGATGGCACAAACTAAAGCATTAAGTACAGATTATTTCTTCTCTTCTTCTTTGGGTGCAACTACATAATCTTCTTTGATAAACTCATCATACACCCGCTTGGGATGATCGAATGGTGCGGTTCCATTCTTCTGCTCATTGAAGTTTTCCCGGCGGAATTGTTTCAGTTTCAAATTATCTTCTGCATACTCCCTCAATTTCTTATGCTCATTTCCATAAAGCGAACTTTCAGTTACGTCAGAATTGAGCAGGTTTTCTTTAGGAGTGATAGTAGGTAGGAGCACTTGTTCCAACAGACCACGATAGGCACCGTTATATTCGCACCATACGATATCGTTGGCTACAAATATACGATAGGAGTACTTAGACCAGGCAGTTTTGATTTCAATAGATGTAGCATAAATTTCAATGGTAGCTTCTGAACCATACGCTTGGTCACGGATCACAACGGTCGTCCGACCGCTAAGTTCTTCCTTCACGGAAGTTTGCCACTTATCAGAGTGTAAGATCTCTTCGATAATTTCCGGCAAATTTTCTTTAATCTCAAACTGTATTCTCATGGTGCTTGCCTGCGGGCAGGACTTTTTAATTTTTTTCCTCCTTAAACAATTAAGTTAGCCTAAAGTTACATAGATTGAAGCAAAAAAACAAGATTTTGTTGAAATATTTACTATTTTTGCTGAATGAACTACCTTTTCCGTTTGTTTTTGTTATAAATATGCATGAATAGTAAATACAGAGAGAGCATGTATAAAAGAGAATGGAAATTAGAAGATAGGAGAAAAAATGAAGAACTTACAGATAGATGGATCTACCGGTTTAGTGTTGGAAGGCGGGGGAATGCGTGGAGTATTCACCTGCGGCGTACTTGATTATTTTATGGATCATGATATCCGGTTTCCCTATGCGATAGGAGTGTCTGCCGGTGCATGCAACGGATTGTCGTATGCATCACGGCAACGGGGACGTGCCAAGTACAGCAATATCGACTTGTTGGAGAAGTACAATTATATCGGTCTGAAATATTTGCTCAAAAAGCGTAATATTTTGGATTTCGATCTATTGTTCAATGAGTTCCCCGAACACATTCTTCCTTATGATTATGAAACATATTTTGCTTCACCGGAACGTTTCGTGATGGTGACTACTAATTGCATTACGGGAGAAGCCAATTATTTCGAAGAGAAAAAAGACAGGCGCAGGGTGATCGATATTGTCCGTGCATCCAGCAGTCTCCCTTTTGTGTGTCCTATCACTTATGTGGATGAGATTCCTATGCTTGATGGGGGAATCGTAGATTCCATACCTCTGCAAAGAGCTATTGCGGATGGCTGTACGAGAAATGTCGTGATACTTACCCGTAACCGGGGATATCGGAAAGATTCGAAAGATATTCGTATCCCTTCGTTTGTATACCGGAAATATCCGAAGTTGCGTGAAGCGTTAAGTTGCCGGTGTGCTGTTTATAATGAACAGCTGGAAATGGTGGAACGCATGGAGGATGAGGGAAAGATTGTCGTTATCCGTCCTTTGAAACCTGTAGCTGTAGACCGTATAGAGAAAGATGTGCAAAAGCTGACAGAGCTTTATAAGGAAGGGTACGAATGTGCGAAAGCTTTATTTTCATTTTGACTTTGTATATTGCTTGGCAGCCTTTTCCAATTTCCGACTCATTAATTCTACCAATGTCTTGGGATAAAGAATTTCTATTCCGTCAACATATCCGAAGAATACCCGTTCTAACTCATGGTTGATTACGACTTCAATTTCCAGTATGACGCTTCCGTCGGGTAGCCTTTCCACCAGTTGTTGACTGCGATGTATAGGCTTGGTTATGATGTAAGGTGCTTCGGCTGCCGCTACTTTGAAACCAACTTTCTCTGCTACGCTTCCGGAGTTTTTGGTGACACCGACCAAGTCGTCGAAGAACGTATTCGGATCGAAGAATGTATTTTTGATATAGTGTTCTTGTGGCAGAACTTCCAATGATTGTATTCTGTCCAAAGCTAAATTTTGCAATATTCGTCCGTTTCCTCTGACTCCATAAACGAACCACCGGTTGCGATATTCTTTTAATAGATAAGGATAAAAAATAAAGCTGTTGGCGGAACGTGCCTTGAACGAACGATATTTGAGCTGTATCGGATGCTCGTTTACAATCGCGTGATAGATCGTATCCAGATAATCCAGTCCTTTCAATGATTCATTCTTTTCAAAGTCAATGACAGGCGTGGTTTTCATCCGGGCAGAAGCGACATGGTCTTCCAGGCGGTTGATAATATCGCTCATTTCCGTGAAATAGGAGAAACCCTTAAATTGCCGTAACACTTCCACTGCTTCCGACATCATTTTCAGGTCTTGTTCGTTCAGCGGGGTTTGTGTAATGCTGTATTCCGGATCTTCGTATTTATAGTATTTATTTTCGTACACCACAATCGGAGCGTTATAACCCAGCTTCTCGCTACGCATCATCTGTATATCCATTTGTACCGTACGTTTGCTTATGCCTTTATCAATGCCTTCGTATTCATAAAGAGCATCCGAGCAAGCATCTACCAAATCTTCCAACGTCCAGCGTCGATAAGGATTACGCAGACAGTTATCAATTGTTTTATAACGGATTAAGGCATTTCTATTTGCTGGCATAAGTAGAAGAATAAAGATTTGCTTCAAAAGTAGAAAAATAAATTCAGGAAAACAAAGAGGTTACAGGTCTTTATTTCCATAATATTTTCCTAATTAGGTATCTATTTCTACTACTTTATCTTTTTTTTCCTCGATTAATTCGATTTTAAGTCATTATTAATTCACTTTTGTGGAATTTATTAAGGGGGGCCTCTTTACTTTGCTGAAAATAGTTTTAAGGACTTAATGGTATAACATGAAAAACAAAGAAATAACATGGTAAAAAGGTTTGATTGGTTATTGGTCTATTTATTGTTTTCAATAGGGATAATGGCACAGTCCGGCGGCAGGAAACAGTACAATTCTTACAAAGGATTGGTTATGGCTGGTTATCAGGGGTGGTTCAACACCCCTGGTGACGGTTCCGGCCGTGGATGGCATCATTACAATGGTCGTGAAGGATTTCGTCCGGGATCGTGTTCCGTAGATCTTTGGCCGGAGGTATCGGAGTATAAGAAGCTCTATAAAACGGATTTTACTTTTGCGGATGGTAAGCCTGCATCCGTCTTTTCTTCTTATGACGAGTCGACTGTCAATGTTCATTTCAGATGGATGAAAGAGTATGGACTGGATGGAGTGTTCATGCAGCGTTTTATCGCAGAAATCCGGAATGAAAGCGGATTGAAGCATTTTAATAAAGTATTGAACTCGGCAATGAAAGCTGCTAATAAATATGAACGGGCTATTTGTGTGATGTATGACTTGAGCGGGATGCAGCCTGGAGAAGAAAAACTGTTGCTCAAAGACATTGCGGAAATTGCGCAACGCCATTCTTTAAAAAATCATGCGAAAAACCCTTCTTATCTGTATCACAATGGCAAACCGCTGGTAACAGTATGGGGTGTGGGATTTAATGATAATCGCCGTTATGGATTGAAAGAAGCTGCACATATTATCGACGGCTTAAAATCACAGGGATTTAGTGTGATGCTTGGAGTACCTACTCAATGGCGGGAGCTGAAAGGGGATACGGAATCAGATCCCAGGTTGCATGAGCTTATCAGAAAATGCGATATTGTGATGCCTTGGTTCGTGGGACGTTACAATGAAACCACTTATCCGAAATATCAGAAGTTGGTGGAAGAAGATATCCAGTGGGCGAAAAAGAATCAGGTTGATTATGTACCGTTGGTTTTTCCGGGTTTCTCCTGGGGGAATATGAAAGGTAAAGATCATAATTCATTTATCCCCCGCAATAAAGGCTCTTTTCTTTGGAAACAGATGATGGGAGCTATCCGGGCGGGTGCCGAAATGATTTATGTAGCTATGTTTGACGAAATTGATGAGGGGACGGCTATCTTTAAATGTGCAAAGGAAGTTCCGACAGGAAAAAGTACATTCGTTCCTATCGAGGAAGGAGTAGAAAGTGACCATTATCTGAAACTGGTTGGTGAAGCCGCTAAGGTTCTGCGCAAAGAAAAGGCGATAGCTTTTAATACCAGCCTGAATCCGGCAACTCCGAATCCTTTCATCCGGCATATGTACACAGCAGACCCTTCGGCTCATGTTTGGGAAGACGGACGTCTGTACGTATATGCTTCCCATGATATAGCACCTCCGCGAGGTTGTGATTTGATGGATCGTTATCATGTGTTTTCAACCGATGATATGGTGACATGGACGGATCATGGAGAGATATTAAGCTCCGATCAGGTGCCATGGGGACGCAAAGAAGGAGGATTTATGTGGGCTCCGGATTGTGCTTATAAAAACGGCACTTACTATTTTTATTTTCCTCATCCCAGTGAAACAGACTGGAACGACAGTTGGAAGATCGGAGTGGCTACCAGCAATAAACCGGCGGAAGGATTCAAAGTGCAGGGATATGTTGAAGGGATGGATCCGATGATTGACCCTTGTGTCTTTGTAGATGACGACGGGCAGGCGTATATCTATAATGGCGGTGGCGGCACCTGTAAAGGAGGTAAGTTGAAAGATAATATGATGGAGTTGGATGGCCCGATGCAACTCATGAAAGGACTGGAAGATTTCCATGAGGCAGCCTGGATTCACAAATATAATGGAAAGTATTATCTCTCTTATTCCGACAATCACGATGAAAACTGGAACGATGGAGTGAAGGGGGACAACCGGATGCGCTATGCGATCAGTGACTCTCCGTTGGGACCTTGGGAATCGAAAGGTATTTATATGGAACCGACTGACAGCTATACCAATCATGGATCTATTGTCAAGTTCAAAGGACAATGGTATGCCTTTTACCATAACAGTGCGTTGTCCGGGCACGACTGGCTTCGTTCTATCTGTGTAGATAAACTGTATTACAATCCTGATGGTACAATCAAGCTGGTAAGGCAAACAAAATGAGTGATTGACTAAAGAAAAACGAATATAACATGAAAAACAAAATGAAATGGATGTTGGCAATAGGATTATTGTCATGTTCAATGGCAATGGCGCAGCAACAAAGTGATATACTGTCGGTATCGGCTTCTGCCAATGCGGAAAATGCTGCTTTAGCTTTTGATAAAAATGTAAAGACGATGTGGACATTACCTTCGCAGGCACTAAAGACCGAGCAATGGCTGATGTTTACCATCCAGCAACCGGGTGATGTTTGCGAACTGGATCTTCAGATGCAGGGAGTCAACAGAAACGAACTGAAAGAGGTATTGGATATCTTTGTCACTTATGACCCGATGAATCTGGGAACTCCCGTAAACTACCGGATAGAAGGCAATGACAAACAGATGAAAGTGAAATTCACTCCTAAATATGGCGCTCATGTCAAGTTGAATTTCAAGCCGGGAAAGCTGGATAAACCTTTCTCTCTAAAGGAGATTTCAGTATTGGTAGCAGAGAAAGTACTGACAGATAGTAAAGGGAAAGTGACTGACCGTCGTTATATGGACGCATCGCTTCCGGTAGAAGAACGGGTGGAAAGTCTGCTGGCAGTGATGACACCTGAAGATAAAATGGAATTGATTCGTGAAGGATGGGGTATTCCCGGTATTCCTCATTTATATGTACCGCCTATCACAAAAGTGGAAGCCGTACATGGTTTCTCGTATGGAAGCGGAGCGACTATTTTCCCGCAGGCTTTAGCAATGGGAGCCACCTGGAACCGGAAGCTGACGGAAGAAGTGGCGATGGTAATCGGAGACGAAACGGTAGCCGCCAATACAAAGCAGGCATGGTCACCGGTGCTGGACGTTGCGCAGGATGCACGTTGGGGACGTTGTGAAGAGACTTTTGGAGAAGATCCGGTATTGGTATCACAAATAGGTGGTGCATGGATCAAAGGATATCAGTCCAGAGGATTATTTACTACTCCCAAGCATTTTGGCGGACATGGTGCTCCATTGGGTGGGCGTGACTCGCATGACATCGGTTTGTCTGAACGTGAAATGCGTGAAGTTCACCTGGTTCCGTTCCGTCATGCTATCCGAAACTATGACTGTCAGTCTTTGATGATGGCTTACTCCGATTATATGGGTATTCCGGTTGCCAAGAGTACGGAACTGCTGCAACAGATTTTGCGGCAGGAATGGGGATTCAACGGATTTATTGTCAGTGACTGTGGTGCTATCGGTAATCTGACTGCCCGTAAACATTATACGGCACAAGATAAGATTGAAGCTGCTAACCAGGCATTGGCTGCCGGTATTGCCACTAATTGCGGTGATACTTATAACAATAAAGAAGTGATTCAGGCCGCCAAAGACGGACGCATCAACATGGAAAATCTGGACAACGTATGTCGTACCATGCTTTCTACCATGTTCCGTAATGAACTCTTTGAAAAGAATCCCTGCAAACCGTTGGACTGGAAGAAGATTTATCCGGGATGGAACTCTGACAGCCATAAAGAGATGGCACGTCAGGCAGCCCGTGAATCTATCGTAATGTTGGAGAATAAAGAGAACCTTCTGCCTTTGACCAAGAACCTGCGTACAATAGCTGTACTGGGTCCCGGAGCAGACGATCTCCAACCGGGTGATTACACTCCGAAACTACTACCCGGACAGTTGAAGTCCGTATTGACGGGCATTAAAGAGGCTGTTGGTAAGCAAACGAAAGTTCTTTATGAGCAGGGTTGTGACTTTACAAATCCGGATGAAACGAATATTCCCAAAGCAGTAAAAGCCGCTTCTCAATCCGATGTTGTAGTAATGGTGTTGGGAGATTGTTCTACCAGCGAAGCCACCAATGATGTTCGCAAGACATGCGGTGAGAATAATGACTGGGCCACTCTGATTCTGCCGGGTAAACAACAGGAATTGCTGGAAGCGGTTTGTGCGACAGGTAAACCGGTGATTCTGATTCTTCAGGCAGGACGTCCTTATGATATTCTGAAAGCATCGGAAATGTGTAAAGCTATTCTCGTAAACTGGTTACCGGGACAGGAAGGTGGTCCGGCAATGGCAGATGTACTGTTTGGTGATTATAATCCCGGTGGTCGCTTGCCGATGACTTTCCCGCGTCACGTAGGACAACTTCCTTTATATTATAATTTCAAAACATCGGGGCGTCGTTACGAATATGTAGATATGGAATATTATCCTCTTTACCGTTTCGGATTCGGTCTTAGCTATACCTCTTTTGAATATTCGGATTTGAAGATACAGGAAAAACCCAATGGAAATGTGACGGTTCAGGCTACAGTGAAGAATATAGGAAGCCGTGCCGGTGATGAAGTAGCACAATTGTATGTGACGGATATGTATGCCAGCGTCAAGACCCGTGTTATGGAGTTAAAGGATTTCGACCGTATTTATTTGCAACCGGGAGAATCGAAAACCGTCTCTTTTGAACTGACGCCATACGACATTTCATTGCTCAATGACCACATGGACAGGGTAGTGGAAAAAGGAGAATTCAAAATATGTGTCGGTGGTATGAGTCTTGACTATGTGGCCAAGAATGAGATTAAACATAGTGTGGGTTACAGCGATAATAAAAAAGGGGTGACCGGTATGCTTAACTATACGCACGAATTCGGTGCCGACTTTATCCTTTCTGTATCCAAAGTAGAAGAGAATCTGACGAAGAATCAAAAGACTGTATGGGTCAGCGTGAAGAATAATGGTACGCTGATGGATATTGGCAAGGTGGAAATGTTTGTTGACGGCAAAAAAGCAGGGGATGCCATTCATTATGAACTGGGAGCCGGAGAAGAAAAACTGATTCCGTTCAAACTGGATAAAGACAACAAGCAACCTGTTGCTTTTACTACTAAATATAAGATGGTGGCTCTGTAGAGCCATCACCTTCATCTAATTCCTGATAAAATGAAACAATTACTTTTGGTTTCGTGGTTGCTGTCACTGTCCGCTATCTTGGGATTGCCGGAAGTGAAAGCAGATGTAAGGATGCCTTTGATTTTCGGTAACCACATGGTTTTGCAACAAGATACCCGGATTACGATTTGGGGATGGGCTGATGCCGGAGAAAACATTGAAGTACTCTTTGCCGGACAAAAAGTGAGAACCACTGCCAATGCTGACGGGACATGGCAGGTAAAACTGAAGCCGGTAAAAACGAAGAAAAAAGGAGAGACGCTGACTATTACCGGAAAAAACAAACTGGTTTATTCGGATGTGCTGGTAGGTGATGTATGGGTTGCTTCCGGACAATCAAATATGGAGTGGGGGATCAAGGTCAGAAAAGAATATGCTGATGATATAGCTCATTCGGAAGATTCGTTGTTACGTTTATTCTTTGTTCCTAAAAATACGTCATTACAGCCATTGTCGGAGATTGAAATTCCTCAAGGAACCGCCAGTCCCGAACGGGCTGCCAGATGGGTGCTTTGTACTCCGGAGATGCTGGCAAAAATAAATGGGCAGGGTTTCTCTGCCACTGCCTATTACTTTGCACGTGATATGCGTGCTGCAAACGGACGTCCGTTAGGAGTGATACAGTCCGCCTGGGGTGGTACACGTGCAGAAGCTTGGACAAGCCTTTCCGGGCTAAAGCAGGAGCCTGCATTGGCTCATTATGTAGCTGCTTACGAGAAAAATGTGAAAGATAATCCGGAAATACTGGCTACTTATCCGCAAAAGCAGAAAGAGTTTGATATAGCAGTCAGAGAATGGGATCAAACAATAGGTAAAGAGTGGAATCAGGCACAGAAAGAATGGGCGGTAGCCGTACGCGCTGCACAAGCCGATGGGAAACCGGCGCCCGCCAAACCGGAACCCAGAGTACCTCGTCCACCCAATCCACGCAAACCGGATGGTGGAAATAACGGCCCGGCTAATCTGTTTAACGCCATGATTTCTCCTTTAATTCCGTTAAGTATCAAAGGAGTAATCTGGTATCAGGGTGAATTTAATTCCGGTGGCTCGGCAAAAGAATATGCGACACTTTTTTCCCGGATGATTACAGATTGGAGGGAGAAATGGGGAATAGGAGATTTTCCTTTTGTATATGTACAGCTTCCTAATTTCGAGCCTGTAGATCAGGAACCTTCTGTTGAGGGGAACGGTTGGCGTTGGGTACGCGAAGGTCAGTTGAAAACACTGAACCTGCCTAATACTGCGATGGCGGTAACGATTGATGTTGGCGACCCGTTCGATTTGCATCCGGTTGATAAATACGATGTAGGACATCGGTTAGCCCTTGCTGCCCGTAAATTGGCATATGGAGAGAAAATTGTTGGTATGGGACCTCTTTATAAGAAAATGTCAGTGAAGGGCAATAAAATTATCTTGGAGTTTACCAATCAGGGTAAGAAGTTGATGATAGGGACTTCTCCCTATATCCCTGAAGGAGAACAGGTTTGTCCAAAGCCGACAAAACTCACTGGATTTGGCATTGCCGGGGTCGACCGTAAATTTGTTTGGGCGGATGCCGTCATAGAAGGTAATAAGGTTATTGTATCGAGTCATGAAGTTGCCGAACCCGTAGCTGTGCGCTATGGATTTTCCAATAGCCCGCGTTGTAATCTGTATAATGAGGAAGGGTTGCCGGCATCGCCTTTCCGTACAGATCACTGGGAATGACACAAATACCAGAATAAATAAAAAGAAAAACACCATGAAGAGATCTACTTATCTATTAATTGCAAGCGTATTGGCAGGATGTATCACTTCCTGTTCATCAGGAAAGCGAATCGCCCAACATCGGATAGTAACTAATCCGATGAATCTGAACTACCGGTTTCAACCGAAAGACGAATCGCGTCGGGAAGCTGCCGATCCGGTATTGGAGTACTTTAAAGGCTATTATTATTTATTTGCGTCTAAGTCCGGTGGATATTGGCGCTCTGAAGACCTGGCCGACTGGGAATATATTCCTTGTACGACTATCCCCACATTGGAAGATTATGCTCCTACCATTCTTCCAATAGGAGATACGCTCTATTTTACTACTTCCAGCGGGAAAACACAGATTTTCAAAAATGCCCATCCGGAAAAAGATACTTGGGAGGCTGTGGACAACAAACTGACCTACCGGCTTCACGACCCGGCTTTCTATAGTGATGAGGACGGTAAGGTGTATATGTATTGGGGATGTTCGGATAAGGACCCGATTATGGGGGTGGAAGTAGATCCGAAAGATGGTTTTCGCGCGTTGGGTGAAGCCAAAGCACTGATCGCGCATCATGGAGATAAGTATGGCTGGGAAGTTCCCGGAAAGAATAATGAAGAACCGCGTCAGGGATGGAACGAAGGACCTTGTATGCTGAAATATGAAGGACGTTACTATTTGCAATATGCGGCTCCGGGTACTCAATATCGTATTTATGGCGATGGAATCTATGTAGGAGATACTCCTTTGGGTCCTTTTGAATATGTGGAAGACAATCCGTTCTCATTTAAACCGGGAGGCTTTATCGGTGGGGCAGGACACGGACATACTTTTCGGGATAAGTATGGAAACTACTGGCACGTAGCTTCCATGATCATTTCCGTTCGTCATATGTTTGAACGGCGGTTGGGACTTTTTCCGGTTGCTGTATCCAGTCGCAACGGTATATATGCTCACACAGTCTGGTCGGATTATCCTTTCTATATTCCTAACCGGAAAGTTGATTTTGATAAAACAGATTTGAGTATGGGATGGAATCTGCTTTCATACCGGAAACCGGTACAGGCTTCTTCGTCTCTTGCCGGCTATGAACCGGGCAATGCAAATGATGAACAGATTGAAACATGGTGGGCTGCTCAAACCGGAAAAAAGGGCGAATGGTTACAGGTTGATTTGGAGACTCCAATGTTGGTAAATAGTATACACGTGAATTTTGCCGACCATCACTTCAAGGTTTTCGCACCACACCCTCCCGTTGTTTATCAATTTTTTATCGAAGGTTCGGCAGATGGGAAAAAATGGATGAATTTGTTTGATGAAAGAGAGAATGGAAAAGATGAGCCTCATCGCCTGTTTACGTTGGATAAACCCGTGAAAGTCCGTTATTTGAGAATTTGTAACGCTAAAGAGATGGCTGGGTGCTTCTCTTTATCCGGTTTCCGTGTATTTGGTAAAGGAGAAGGTGCTGCTCCTTCTAAGGTGACAGGCTTCCGGGCAATCCGGAATTCGGAGGATAAACGAATGTTTCGTTTCACTTGGGATGCACAAAAAGGGGCTACCGGATATGTTTTACGATGGGGAACACAGAAAGATAAGTTAACGCACGCAGTGATGGTATTTGAAAATCAATACGAAGCCCGTTACTTTAATAGAGACTCGGAATATTATTTCTCGATAACGGCATTTAATGAAAATGGTAATTAATATAGTGTAAGATAAGAAGAAAGATGGACATCATGAACAGGTATAAAAAGATTTTGTTGGCAGGTACTTTATCTGTGATGTCTTGCTCATTGATACATGCGCAAGAGTTGTATAAGAATGAAAACGCTCCTGTGCACGAACGGGTGGCAGATTTACTTTCCCGCCTGACAGTGGAGGAAAAGATTAGTTTGCTGCGTGCCACTTCTCTCGGTATTCCCCGTTTAGGCATTGATAAATACTATCATGGCAATGAGGCGTTGCATGGAGTAGTCCGTCCGGGACGTTTCACCGTATTTCCGCAAGCTATCGGACTGGCAGCTACCTGGAACCCGGAGTTACAAAAACGGGTGGCTACTGTGATTTCGGATGAGGCGCGTGCCCGTTGGAATGAACTCGATCAGGGGAGAGAGCAGAAAGAGCAATTTAGTGACGTACTGACCTTTTGGTCGCCTACGGTGAATATGGCACGTGATCCCCGTTGGGGACGTACGCCGGAAACGTATGGGGAAGATCCTTTTCTAAGCGGAGTGATGGGAACGGCTTTTGTGAAAGGTTTGCAAGGAGATGATCCGCGTTATTTGAAGATTGTTTCCACTCCCAAACATTTTGCAGCCAATAACGAGGAACACAACCGTTTTGTCTGTAATCCGCAAATCTCGGAAAAGCAACTGCGGGAATATTATTTCCCTGCTTTCGAAATGTGTGTGAAGGAAGGGAAGGCAGCTTCTATCATGACTGCTTACAATGCGTTGAACGATGTGCCTTGTACACTGAATACCTGGCTACTGAAAAAAGTATTGCGTCAGGACTGGGGATTCCGGGGATATGTCGTTTCCGATTGTGGGGGACCTTCTTTATTGGTAAACGCCCATAAGTATGTAAAGACGAAAGAAGCGGCTGCCACTCTATCCATTCAGGCAGGATTGGACTTGGAATGTGGAGATGATGTCTATGACGAATATCTGTTGAATGCTTACAAACAATACATGGTGTCGGATGCCGATATAGATTCGGCTGCCTGTCATGTGTTGACAGCGCGTATGAAACTAGGACTTTTTGATGGAACCGAACGAAATCCGTATACCAAAATCTCTCCGTCAGTGATCGGTTCGAAAGAGCATCAGCAAGTTGCTTTGGATGCAGCCCGGGAGTGCATTGTTTTATTGAAGAATAAGAATAATATGCTTCCATTGAATGTTAATAAGGTGAAATCAATAGCAGTAGTGGGTATCAATGCGGGCAAATGTGAGTTTGGCGATTATAGCGGTGCTCCGGTAGTAGATCCGGTTTCCATTTTGCAAGGTATTAAGAACAGAGTGGGCGATAAAGTGAAAGTTGTATATGCACCTTGGAAGTCTGCCGCTGATGGTTTGGAACTGATTCAAGGAGAAAACTTTCCGGAAGGATTGAAAGCGGAATATTTTGAAAACACCGCATTGGAGGGTGCGCCTAAAGTACGTAAAGAAGGTTGGATTAATTTTGAGCCTGCCAATCAGGCACCCGATCCTTTTCTTCCCAAGTCTCCGCTTTCCGTTCGTTGGACGGGAAAGTTGAGACCGGTTATCTCCAGTCGTTATACTTTTAGTTTTACTTCCGACGATGGTTGTCGTTTGAGTATTGACAACCAGTTGTTGATTGATGCCTGGTCGGCTCATGCGGTATCTACTGACTCTGCTTCCATCTATCTTGAAGCGGGGAAAGATTATCAGTTAAAAGCGGAGTACTATGATAACCGGGATTATGCTATCGCAAAACTACAATGGAAAGTTCCACAAGTAGGAAAAGCTACCCGCCTCGATTTGTACGGGGAGGCCGGAAAAGCAGTTCGTGAATGTGAAACGGTCATTGCTGTGATGGGAATCAATAAGTCAATAGAGCGTGAAGGACAGGACCGGTACGATATTCAGCTTCCGGCAGACCAGAGAGAGTTCTTACAGGAAATCTATAAAGTAAATCCGAATATAATCGTTGTATTGGTAGCGGGAAGCTCACTGGCTGTCAACTGGATGGACGAACATATTCCTGCCATTGTGAATGCCTGGTATCCGGGCGAACAGGGAGGAACAGCTGTTGCCGACGTATTGTTCGGTGATTATAATCCTGCCGGCCGTTTACCGCTCACTTATTACAAATCTCTGGATGAATTGCCACCGTTCGATGATTACGATATAACCAAAGGGCGTACTTACAAGTATTTTAAAGGAGATGTTCTTTATCCTTTTGGTTACGGACTTAGTTATTCTTCTTTCAAATACAGCGATTTGAAAGTAAAGGACGGCGCAGATACCGTCACCGTTTCTTTCCGCTTGAAGAATACCGGCAAGAGGAAAGGGGATGAAGTGGCACAGGTTTATGTGCGGATTCCGGAAACCGGAGGTATCGTTCCGATTAAAGAGTTGAAAGGATTCCAACGTGTTTCTTTGAAATCGGGCGAGAGCCGTGTGGTCGAAATCAAACTCGATAAAGAGCAACTTCGCTATTGGGATACAGGATTGGGACAATTCATCGTTCCCCAAGGTGCGTTTGACATTATGGTCGGTGCTTCTTCTAAAGATATTCGTCTGCAAACTGTCATTAATTTATAGATTTTATCATCGTTGTTGAGGCTGTGTAAAGGGTATCGATGTATTAACTGTACCTTTTACACAGCCCGACTTTTAATTTATGGTATTCTTTCCTGAAATAAAAAAGAGAGGACATTCGTCCTCTCCTTTATTCCTGCTTCCTACCTTATTCCTATTTATTGGTAGTCAGGCAATTAATCATATTCACTACTAATTTACCTGCTACCGGATCTGTTGTAGCCTTTTCTGTACACATGGTAGAGATCATTGCTTCTCCCTTTCCGTCAGCTATTTGTAACATCGTCAGTCCACGCATGGATTCTATGCGTTCAATGCGGTCTTCCGGTTTGCCACCGTCAATATAGGCATGAATTTTCATCTGTCCTGCCAGTTCCGTTACGTTCTTGTGGCGATGGGCTTTCAGAGTAGCAGTACATGCTTGCGGAATTTCCCGTTTATTGTTGTTGAAATAACGTAATTCCAATACATCGATGTCATTGAACACCGGAGCGTCATTACGTTCCATAATTACGATATCGCCTTCTGTCGGGATAATCCAGCCCGTGATATATTCAGGATATATCGCTTTGAGGGCTTCTTTACTGTTGAGGAAGAGCAGCTTTCCACCTGTTGCCTGATAGGCGCGGAACAGCTCTTTTTCTTCGTCAGTACAGGTTCGCAGACCGGAGATGACGCAAAGGTCAGCTTTCTGTTTGCTGTTGAGCAATTCTTTTACGGAAGAAACCGGTTGGTAATTGATGTTCAGGAAGTCGAACACTGTTTTCGTGTTATCTTTATCCAGTAATACAATCTTTTTGTTTGGGTCTACCTGACCTACATTCCACTCTTTATTAGTGAGCAACAACTCATATTCATTGGCAGAAATTGGCAGACCGTTCTCTGTGAGTTTTAATACCAGTTTGGCTTTTGTCTTGTCGGCAGGCAGATCGGCCGGCAACTGAATATCAGGTTCGGCATAGTATCGCGCATAATGTTTCACAGCCGGAATCTTTTCATTGCCGCTTGCCAGGCACTTTCCGCTTTCATCTTGTATTTCCCAACGAAGCAGGGACGGTTGCAGATCCGTACCGTCTTCACGGTCATTGACCACATAGATGCGTGTAGGCAGTTTCTCACCTGCGTACAAGTTGCGTCCCCATAATTCTGCGCTAACCAATACAGGTTGTAAAGCCCGTTTCAAAGCATAGTAGGTGGGGTACGGTTCTATGTTCTGATAATCGTATGTCTGACGGAACCATGTCATCAATGCAAAGTGCATAATACCTGAAGCCTGGTCGTTGGAGCGACGAAGCGTTTCGGCCAGTTCACCCGTGATGAATGCTTGTACTTTCAGGAATGAAGCCGGGTCTGCCCAATCATAAGACTCATAACCGATCAGTGTATAAGGATTCTGGTGGATGAGCTGATAAGAGCGTGTGGGATGCCCTGTCTCATTATTAGGATAACCTGTAGACATTTCTTGGCTGATAAGCGGACGGTCGGCTACCTTGAACTGCTTTTGGAATTCTCCATTAAAGAAACGGAAAAGTGAGAAGTCATACCAATTGTAATAACCGTGCATATCGTCAATGTCGCCATCGTCGATGCTACTCATAAAGTCAGCGCCGAATTTTTTATCCTTGCCTTTGGCCTGATAGTTAGAGTCGAAGCAGATAGGACGGGTAGGATCGATGCGACGCATCTCTTTCACTACATCCGAGATAATGCGGTATTTCTCTTTGGCACGTTCCAGATTGCTGTCATTATCGTAAAACTTCATTTCATTGTTTACCGTCCAGAATAGCAGTGAAGGGTGATTGCGATATTTCTTCAGTAATCCTAAGAATTCATTACGCCACATTTCAATCAGACGTTGGTCAGGAATCGGTGTGGAATGAATCATCAGCCACGACCAAGTGCCTTCGAATGAAACACCAATACCGTTACGGTCGGCAGCTGTCATCCAGCGTTTGTTCCACGGGGTAGTGTGCGTGCGGGTTACATCGATGTTTCCGGCTTTCATCAGTTGCATGAATGTATTTGCCAGATTTTCATCATTAGGGGCCAGTGCGAAAGGAATGTGGTTTCCGCCGCGCAACCAGTATTTATGTCCGTTCAGGTAGAAAAGCCCGTCTTTCACTTCAAAAGTGCGGAATCCGGAAGTCTCTGTCAGACAGTCCAGTTCTGTTCCTTTATCTGCTACCAGGCGGAATTTAAAGTCGTACAGGTTGGGATGTTGCGGTGTCCATAAGCGAGGTTTCAAATCGCTGACAGTATAGGTTTCTATTCGCTCTTCGCCTGCATGGAGATTTAGTTTCCGTATGGATAAACCGGAATAGAGCACAGCACCGGTTTCTTTGTCGATGATGTCCGTATAAAGGTCGAATTGTTTCTTTTTACTACCGTGATTCTTTAAGGTTATATCGAAGGTTGCACCGTTTAGAGTCGGTTTAATAAAGACATCTTCCACCTTTGCAGGATCAGTGATAGTCAGTTTTACCGGTTGCCAGATTCCGGCAGGTTCGTCACCATAAAAACCATGAGGTATTTCTTTTAGGAGGGCATCTTTGTTTACTTCTACTTTAGCATCTTCCTGTTCGCTTTCACGCACAGAAGAATAAAAGAAATCGATAGCATTTGCTGATTCCGACGTACTTCCATCCATTTTGCGTGTCACTTTTACGGTAATCAGGTTCTTGCCGGATTTCAGTAACCGACTGCCGTCCACCTGAATTTCACCGAACATGCCGAGATGTGAAGTGGCTAATGTTCCGTTGATATAGATTTCGGCAATTTTGGAGACTGCGTCGAAGGTCAGAGTCAGATTCTTGCCTTCTATGTTGGCAGGTAGTACCAACCATTGACGATACCAGGCATATTTTACCCGGCGATAATCGAATGTATAGTTTTCGCAGCGTTCGGTTTCCTGTTGGTAGTATGTGTCCGACACACCTTTGGGCTGCGCACCGGTAGGAGAGGGCATTGTTTCGCCATGTAGCCAGATGCGGATAGGTGTCCAAAAGTCAGGAACGGACATGATGTGCCAGTCCTGATCGTTCGTTTGTGCTGAAACAGCCTTATCCTTGTTGTCCAGTTGATAGTCCGGCATAAAGAGCCAGTTGCCATCCAGCGTGATGTCTGTGCGGCTGCCGGTGAGTGTTGCCAGTTTGGCGGGTGTATAGGAAGCCCGTTCCTGGCGGCGTTTGTTTTCTTTCTCCGTAGGAGTGGCCTTCTTTTGATATTCTGCCACTTTCACATCTTTCAGTGCATCGTCTGCCATCGGAATAACGGTGAGATCATCAAATTCAGTTTCTATCCATCCTCCACCCAAAGCAACTTCGCCCGATGGTACCAGGTCGGCATTTGGGTTTACAAGATCAATACGCGGTTGTTCTTCGTCGTTGAGGAATATGCGGATACGGTTGCCGCAAACTTCTACTTTTACACGATACCACTCTCCCGGTACGGGATGGAAGCCTAACGGACGGACTCCCATAAATTCGTCTGTCCCCATATATCCGGTGCGCATCAGGTAAAGGTCATCTTGCAGCCCGCCTTTGATACCTACCACATAGCGGTCGAAACGGTTGTAATTGCGGAAGCTCGCCCATATCTGCACCTGTTCGGCATTTTTAGGGGCGCGGGCTTTGAAAGAAAAGGAGTAGTTTTTCCATTCGGGATGACCGAATACGGCATAAGCGCCTTTCGAACGGAAAACATTGTCGGCAATACTGCATGTTCCCCGACCCACCACTTTCAGTGTTTCTCCGGCATTGGAGAAGTCGTTTGTCCATGTAGCATTGCTTTGTGCTTGTCCGTTCATGCAGAAGGCGCTGCACGCACAAGCCAAAAATACTTTGCTGATTCTATTCATGATATTACAAGTTAATAATAGTTTGAGTATAAAAGTACGGCTCGACAATAAATATTAGAATGAAGTACCGCTTAATGTACACTTAATATGTGATTAATTGTCTCTGCTCTTGTTTTTCGTTGATTAATTTTGTATCTTTATAGGTTTCTCTTTCTTTTTTAATTGCCATTCACCTTATAAAGTGACAAATAGCATCTTATAAGGTGACATTTATCCTACTATAAGATGACTATGGTCCCGTTGTAACATGACAACTACGCGATTGCATAAACCAGGGCAGACGCATTATATTTTTTACTATCCTACTCCTGTTTTCATTCTATTTA
>DXOJ01000698.1 GCA_019412865.1 Bacteroides sp.
TTAACGACAACACCTGACAAATTTACATTCGTTGTATGTCAGATGGCTTTAACACTCTGACATTCATTCAGTAAAGTCAGATTTTCATGACACCGATTCCGGGTAAGTCATTCAGGGTGATCTTTCCTTTCACCACTTCCACCCCTTTAAAGCGATCATTAGAGATAAGCAGGTTGCCATCCAGGTCGGCAAAATCCACTAATGGCGAGAACTGTGAAGCTGCAGAAATAGCACAGGAAGTCTCTGTCATACAGCCCACCATGACACGCATGCCGAGTGCATGTGCCAATGTCACCATCTTCCATGCTTCACGCATACCGGTACACTTCATCAGCTTTATATTGATTCCCGTGAAAGCGCCTTTCAAAGCGGCTACATCTCCTAAACGCTGCAAGGATTCATCCGCAAATATCGGTAGCGGGCTCTGTTGCGTTATCCAGGCAATATCCTCTAGCTTCTCCTTAGGCATGGGCTGTTCTATCATCACAACGCCTTTTTCTTTCAGCCAATGAATCATATCGAGCGCATATTGGCGGTCTGTCCATCCTTGATTGGCATCTATCGCTATCGGAAGGTCTGTTACCGAACGAATGGTTTCAATCATCTCCTTATCATTGTCCCGTCCCAGTTTCACCTTTAATATATTAAACTGATCGGCACACTCTTTTGTTTTCGCCCGCACTACATCCGGCGTATCAATGCCTATCGTAAAGGTAGTGGAAGGTGTCTTTTCTTTGTTCAATCCCCATATCTTATACCAGGGAACGCCCAATAGTTTCCCTACCAGATCATGAAGGGCGATATCTACCGCAGCTTTCGCTGCCGTATCCTTTGGCGAGAGGCTGTCAACGTATGACAAAATGTCATCTAACTGAAAAGGATCACTAAACTGTTCCAGATTCACTTTCCCAAGGAAATTCATCACAGACTCTACTGTTTCTCCCAAATAAGGAGGCATAGAGGCTTCTCCATATCCCGTCACGCCTTCATATTCTATTTCTACCTGCACATCGGGAGTTGTTGTACGCGAATAAGTGGCAACTGTAAACACGTGCCTCAACTTCAACTCATAAGGGAAAAAAGTCATTTTCATCTTCCCTCCCAAACCGAGCTTATTTATATGAATGGTAGAAAGCAACGATTCTCCGGCTAGTGCCTGATGAGCTACTAACCCCGAACCGAAAGCAGCCAAAGCTGCCGTTTTCAAAAAATCTCTCCTGTTCTGCATTCTTTTATTGATAAAAGGGGTTCTTATTTGTGGTATTCATTCCTTTCTCCTTATTTATATAAGGTAAGAAACGGACAGCAAAAAGTAAACGCTTCGTGTTGAATTCATCATAGTTTTGATCCGCAGGATTCATGCTGCTGACGTGCACATCTCCCAATGCGTGGATAAACTGCTTGTTTCCGAGGTAAATGCCGACGTGAGAAATACCTTCTTTACGTTCCGCAGTCGCTTTCCGGCCGAAAAACACCAGATCTCCCCGTTTGACATTAGAGAAGTCAGGAGCAATATCGATATGTTCGCCCACATAGGCCTGTTGAGAGGCATCTCTCGGGATAATAATGTCATGCATAAAAAGTACGGTCCGTACCAGTCCGCTACAATCCACTCCCTTGGAAGAGGTTCCTGCCCATAGATAAGGAATTCCCATCATCGAGTAAGCTGTTTCAATGATACTTTCAACATCTTGTTTCAGTGAAGCTCGCCATTCCGCTTCCGGTTGGGAAATGGATTTCGAAAGATATGCTTTCCGTCCGTCGGGATAAGACACTTGATAGAAATGTCCTTTGCTCCCCTCCCACTTCAAACGATTGCCCGCAACAACATCGGATACGGGTTGGGAACTCTCATCCGGTTTCTCATACGCAAATCCGTAGTGCGAGGTAACCACTATCTTTTCTGCCCGATTCCATTCATCATACCGTTCTTTCGACATGGGGGTAATCACCATCCGGTGCACCCATCCGGTATAATCATCCGGTGTTTGTATCTCGTACCAGCCGTTATACTGAAGCACCTTGACCGGCATTCCCAACAATGCCTGCGTACTCATGCCGGAAGTAAATTTGCCTTCCTCGCGCAAATTGCAAACTGAAATATGTACTACCCCATAAGCCGAATCGGCAGGCATGGGACGTATTTCCTGTGCTTTCAGGCTAGCTGCCATCATCGCCAGGAAACAATAGAAAAGGAGGATATTCTTCTTCATTAAAATCCATTTTAATGATAGCAAAGTTAGAAATTATTTCTATTTGTGACACTTTCTTTGGCTAAAACAAAATAAATGACG
>DXOJ01000699.1 GCA_019412865.1 Bacteroides sp.
ATGTACGAATGCCGTGTTTTTCGTGCTTCGTGTGCTGGGGCTGTTCTTTTTATTTGTTTGTCCTGCATCGGTACATGCCAAAGAGAATGCTGCGATTGGTTATGATGATCACACTTATGCTGTTTTGCCGGTATTCGTTCTGTTCTTTATCACATTTATACTGGTAATTGTATTCCTTTCCGTTTCCCTTATTCATTGCAGACGTAAATTGCGGCAATGCCACGAGAATCTGTTGCGCAGTATTACCGAAAATCTGGAATTGAAGAAAAATATCCCCAATTCGGAGCGTACTAATCTGTTCAACCTCCCCGACATCACTCCCGAAGAATTTATCAAAGTAATGGACATGATGTTGAAAAGAATGATAAAAAATAGATAATTTGACACGTAAAGCCATATTTTACATTACTTTTGTGAGCAATTATTATTGAACACACAAAGCGACTGAAATATGAATAACCTTTATCGGACGGTTCTCTTTATGTGGCTGGTTGTAATGACCAGTCTGATGGGAACACCTTCCCATGCAGAAAATAACTCTTCACTGGACAGCATCCATACAAAAGAATATATTGAGAAAATAAGTATTACCGAACCACATCGGGCATTAAAGTTGATAGACGAAATGGAGACACATCGACAGCTTCCCCAGTTTCGGCTTGATAAATTGCGTAGCATAGTCTATCAAAATGGGTTGAACATGTTTCGTATGGCCCTTACCTATTCACTGAAAGCCTACCGGAATGACTCCGTACGCCGCCATCCGGATGAAGCGCTGGCATTGCTTGAACTCATTACTGATCAGTATAATGTAACAGGAAACTATACGGAAAGTACCCGTCTGGCTGTAGAAGGTATCGAACTCGCCAAGCAAACAGGTAATAAAAGATCGGAAGCCAATCTCCTGCTTTATCTCGGAATAAATAAGTGGTTCATGGGACTGAAAGACGAAGCGGACGAGTACGTGGAGCAAGCTATACAGATGCAGGAACAGGTTGTCGGGGAAAGCCGTGAATGGGGACTTGTGGATGACCTTATCTATATCTATGGCATGAAAATCACCTTTGCAATCGAAGACAAGAAATATCAGAAAGCGATAGACCTGTTGCCTCGTTATGAGAAACTGATGGAGCAGTTGAGCGTATGTCCCGATCTTCCCGACGGAATATGTGATATGCGATGGGCAAGTGCTTATGCCTCCTATGCTTATATCTTCGTGACGAACGGACAGCCGGACAAGGCTGCGGAGTTTTACCGGAAATTCGAGGAAACGGATTATGCCTCCACAGACGATGGCAATCAGATGCGTTTCGATTATCTTATCGCTACCGGACGCTATCGTGAGGCACTTAAGCACATTTATCATGACAATCAACTTTATCAGGCGCAAGGGGATACGATCAACTATATTTATATAGAACAAAATCTCGGTCAGGAAGCGCAAGCATATACTGGTCTGGGCGATTATCAATCAGCGGCCCGGGTTTACCGACAGATGTACGTTCTCTCGGACAGCTTGCGGATACGCGAAAAACAGAACGGAGTGCTGGAGTTTGCCACCATCTACGAGACTAAAGAGAAAGAAGTGCAGCTGATGCAGCAGGCTTCCCAGTTACGGAACAGTCGAATGATGCAAGTCTTTTCCGCCTGCATCATTGGATTACTTGGAATATTGCTATGGCGTAATATCCGTCATACCCGCATTGTCAAGACAAAGAATGAAGCGATGGTTGGTACAATCGAAAATTTACTGGGATATAAGGATGAACTTTTCCGTAGGAAAGAAGAGAATCTGATGCTGAAAGAACAGTTGCAGGCAGCAGAAGATGAACTGCAAAAACGGGAAGGGGTAGAAGTGGCATTGGCGGAAGAAGAAAATTCTGTGGAAGAGGAGAATAATGAAACCATTGCCAATGGACAGGCGCTGTTCGACAAGGCGGAGCGTGAAATCATTAACCACCGGCTTTACTTGCAGCCGAACTTTTCGAGAGCTGAATTGATGAAACGAGTGCGTATCCCTAAGAATAAGTTTGCATTGCTTTTCAAGCAATATGCCAATACTGGCTTTTTACAATATATCAATAACCTTCGGCTGGAATATGCTGCCCGAATGCTGAAAGAACATCCGGAATATGCGGTAGAAGCCATAGCCGGAGAGTGCGGAATCCCGAACAAACAGACTTTTTACCGTCTCTTTCTTGAACAGTACGGTATGACTCCTGCCGAATATCGCATGAGTAAGAAACGCTCTGTAAATAAATGATATACAAAATAAATGGTACTTTTTGAGACTATAAGAGTGACAAATTGGGACTACAACCTATATCCAAATCTTTGAAGCAAAGCACTTCTTAGCTACCTTTGTCCTGCGTTAATAAAACAGGAAGTTTGGATTATAGTTGTCTGTAAAAGTAACGCCGTTGAAACAAAGTTGAGGAATTACAAATAAAACAATTCGGATGATAAGATAGAGGTGATTTCTTTTTATGAATTCTCAAATACTGCCGGTGTCATGATTGGGGTATTAATTAGTTGATTGTGCCTGTGTTTGTAAAAGACAACCGGCAGGCATATACAAGTAGGGGAGCTTGACGAAATGATGGCAACATTCCTTTAGGAATTGTTGTC
>DXOJ01000007.1 GCA_019412865.1 Bacteroides sp.
CCGGTAGCGAAGGCTGCTTGCCAGATTCTGGAAATCCTGATGGATGAAGAATAAACACAACGTTTTTTCTTGTAAATAATAGTTTATCCCGCCCTTCGGTTATACCAGACCGACAGGACGGGATACCTTTTTTCCAGCATTCTTTGTCATAGCTGAGATTTGCTTATATTTGTCTACCCCTTCATTGCAAAAACTAAGCGAATGAATGAAAAGACAAATGACATGGATGCCCGTTTTGAGCAATTTTATGCTGCCAACTTCCCGCGTGTCAAGAACTTTGCACGCTTGTTGACTAAGTCAGAGGAAGATGCGGAAGATATCGCTCAGAATATTTTTCTAAAGTTGTGGACCCGTCCCGATCTGTGGCAGGGGCAGGAGTCTATGACAGGTTATCTTTATACAGTTACCCGAAATGAAATCTTCAACCTGTTCAAGCATCAAAAGGTGGAACAGGAGTATGAAAGTCATATCATCCGTTCGCAATTAATCGGTGAACTGTGCGATGAAGACACCTCCCTTCTCGAAAATCTTTACTATAAAGAGATCGTGCTGCTTGTCGAACTGGCACTTAATCAGTTGCCTCCCCGCCGGAAACAGGTTTTTGAGATGAGCCGTATAGAAGGACTTTCTCATAAAGAAATAGCCGAAAAACTGCAAATCCCTGTACGCACGGTAGAAGACCATATCTATAAGACATTGACAGAACTGCACAAAGTGTTAATGTTTGTTATACTGCCCGTTCTGTTCCCGTAGTTTGCCTTTCTGAGTAGTGGTATTTATGTAAGCGTTTCTATAAACCAATAAATACTTTTATGAAGAATTATATTCACGATATTATCAGCCGTTACATAAAACACGACTACCCGAAAGAAGTCGATCAGGACTTTCGTGCATGGTTGACTGACGAAGAGCATACCAATGAAAAAGAACAGACCCTGAATGAACTTTGGGAAAATACCGAATCGGTAACGACGCCCGATTATCAGCATTCTTTGGAGCGGATGCACGAATTGACCGGAATCGGTACAAGACAGCGGATTCGTACTCTTCATACCCGACTGGTTGCTTGGAGAGTGGCGGCAGCATTGCTGATCACCGTATCTTCGGTTGCCGTCTATCTGGCTGTGCAGAACCGGCAGGCACCGGACGTATTGCAGGCTTATATCCCTACTGCCGAGACAAGGAATATTACTTTGCCGGATGGCACGCAGGTGATGATCAACTCCCGAAGCACTTTGCTTTATCCCCAGCGATTTACCGGTGATACACGCTGTGTATATTTGGTAGGCGAGGCAGACTTTAAAGTGAAGCGGGACGAGCGACATCCTTTTATCGTGAAGTCATCTGACTTCCAGATTACTGCCTTGGGAACAGAATTTAATGTGACCGCTTATCCGGAAGAGGAAGAAGTGACGGCTACATTAATTTCCGGAAAGGTATTGGTAGAGTATAACGATCAGAAAGAACAGAAGATATTGGAACCGAACGAACAGCTGGCATATAACAAGCATACCCGTTCGGGCAGTGTGCTCCGTCCCGATATGCAGGATGTTACGGCTTGGCATCGGGGTGAAATTGTATTCCGCAGTATGACGATGGAGGAGATTTTCACCCGACTGGAACGCAAATATCCGTATACCTTTGTGTATAGTTTCCGCAGTTTGAGGGAAGACCGGTTCAATCTCAGCTTCGGACCGAATGCATCGATAGAAGAGGTACTGGATATTATTGCCCGTGTGACGGGAAATCTGGAGTATAAGATTGTGGGGGACAAATGCTATCTGAGTCATCTAACTGAATAAACCTGATTCATTAACCTTGAAAAACAGAAAGCCTATGTTGAAAAAATATCCGGAAGAAGGTTGCAGCTTCCTCCGGATGTGAAATCAAAATTCTTACTATTAGCGTTACCCAGACGCTACTAAATCCGAGAATCTAACTATATCTGTATAAACTAATACTAAGAAGATGCAGCAAATTTATGAATTTATAGTCAATAAGCAGGCAATGAGTCGAGTATTTATGCTTTTTTTGTGCTGCCTGCTTTTATCGACACCCGCTTTTTCTCAAGGCAACCATGCACGGATTACGATTCATAAGAAAAATATATCCGTCATCGAGGCACTGAAAGAAGTGGAGAAGCAGACGAAATTGTCCGTCGGCTACAACGAATCACAGTTGATCAACAAGCCTTCCATTGATCTCGCTTTGGAAAAAGCGACCTTGGAAACCTCTCTGAAAGAAATCCTTAAAGGTACGGGCTATACCTACCAGTTGAAAGGAAAATATGTCATCATCGTTCCGGAAGAAAAGAAAGTAACCGAACCGGTATCTGCCAAGCGGATCACCGGACAGGTACTGGACGAGCAGGGCGAACCTCTGATCGGTGTAAACGTACTTGTAGAAGGTACGACCATCGGAGCGATCACCAATCTGGACGGTAACTTTACAATTGAAGCCCCCGTTGGCAGTACGCTCAGCATCACTTATGTAGGCTATGCTCCGCAAACAGTAAAGGTGGGGGTGCAGAATACGTAT
>DXOJ01000070.1 GCA_019412865.1 Bacteroides sp.
TTGTGTTTGTGTTGTGACGGTGCTGCGATGTGAATCGAGGTGCCGTTTTTTTGTCACATATAAAGAAACGGCAGGCTTACAAATAAGAAACGAGCTTACAAATCTCCTAAAGTATATCATAGAATCTCTGCAAGCTCGTTTTATGAGTGGTGCTTTTGCGCACCTTATCTAGTTGTTATAAAGGCATATTACCATGCTTCTTGGGCGGGTTTGTCTGCATCTTGTTTTCCGTCATTTCCAGTGCCTGAATCAGACGTTTGCGAGTCTGTCTCGGATAAATGATTTCGTCAATATATCCCAGCTCGGCAGCCTGATACGGAGTGGCAAACTTTTCTTTGTAGGCTTCCAGTTCCTTGGCCTTTGTTGCTTCGTCAGCTTTGCGGAACAGGATATTGATGGCGCCGTCCGCACCCATCACAGCAATTTCTGCACTTGGGTAAGCGAAGTTCACGTCAGCTCCGGTCTGCTTGGAGTTCATTACGATATAAGCACCACCGTAAGCTTTGCGGGTAATCACTGTCAGTTTGGGAACAGTGGCTTCTGCAAATGCATAAACTATTTTTGCACCGTGACGGATGATACCATTGTTTTCCTGTGTATATCCCGGAAGGAATCCCGGAACATCTTCGAATGTAATCAATGGAATATTGAAGCAATCGCAGAAACGGATAAAACGGCTTGCTTTGTCGCTGGCATCAATATCGAGAACACCGGCAAGATAAGCTGGCTGATTCGCTACGATACCTACCGAACGACCTGCCATACGGGCAAAGCCAATGATAATATTCTTAGCAAAGTTCGGCATCACTTCGAAGAAATAGCCGTTGTCTATAACACGTTCGATAATGTCTTTCATGTCATACGGTACGTTCGGGTCTACCGGAACGATTGTATCCAGAGAAGTATCTTCGCGGTTTGTTTCGTCAGTGCAAGGTTTTTTCTTAGCTTCATCCATATTATTCTGCGGTAAGAAAGAAAGCAGTTCACGGATGCTCATCAGCAATTCTTCTTCGGTATTGCACATAAAGTGAGTCACACCGCTCTTGCTACTATGTGTCATTGCGCCACCCAGCTCTTCTTTACTTACTTCCTCATGAATCACAGCTTTTACTACATCCGGACCAGTCACAAACATGTGACTTTTTTCTTTCACCATAAAGATGAAATCGGTCAGGGCAGGAGAGTAGCAGGCACCTCCGGCGCAAGGACCCAGGATTGCCGAAATCTGTGGAATCACACCGCTGGCCATTGTATTCTGATAGAAAATATCAGCATAACCGGAAAGGCTCTCGATCCCTTCCTGGATACGTGCACCGCCCGAATCATTCAAAGCGATAATCGGGGCACCGTTCTTCAATGCAAGTTGTTGTACTTTCACAATCTTTTTAGCATTGGAAGCTGACAGTGAGCCGCCATATACCGTAAAGTCATAAGCGTAAACAAACACCTGGCGACCGTCCACCTTTCCGTAACCGGATACGATACCATCTCCCGGAATTTTGTTCTTATCCATACCGTAGTTCGTACAACGGTGAACCATCAACTTATCCAGTTCAACGAAAGTACCCTTATCGAGTAACATCTCGATACGTTCGCGAGCAGTCATTTTACCGCTTTCATGTTGCTTCTCTATTTTATCAACGCCTCCACCAAGAGAAGCGATGCGGTCACGTTCCTGGAACGTGGCGTATGCTTTATTTATTTCTTCCATAATGCAATCCGTTCTTATTATTATGCAATCGGTTCTAATGTTATTAATGTCTGTTCGCCGGTTATGCTATCACCTTCTTGAACCAGAATTTCTTTAATGCGGCAATCCGAAGTCACTTTGTAGTTGCTCTGCATTTTCATTGCTTCGATAACGATGGCAGTATCTCCCGCTTTCATTTCCTGACCGACTACAACAGGTATTTTCACTACCTTGCCCGGCATCGGAGAAATGATGCAGTCGTTCTGTTCCTCTTCCCCTTTCTTGCGCATCCGTAGATATTTTGCCTGGCTGTCCACAATTTCTACATTGAAACTGCTATAATGCGTATTCACTTTATAGCTTTTCCCGTTATCACGGCGAATCAGCTGTGCATTCGAACTGCGTCCGTCCATCAAGATGTTGCAAGTGCCGTTTTCCGCCATCACTACATCTGCTTCAAACGGTTTTCCATCAATGGTAAGCACCACCTTGTTATCTTCCTTGCTGACCAACTCTACTTCGGCCACACGGTTTCCTATATGAATTTCCATAATTGAATTCTCTTTGTTAAAATTAGATTCTCAACACTCCCTTGTGCAGTCCGAACTCTTTCCATTTGCTGATAGGACGGTTGTCGGTAGCCATACCGCTGTTGTTCTCTTCGAGGTTCATCAAGTAGTCCATATAGGCGGCAATCAAAGCAATATTTTCGGAATGTTCGCTAGTGCGCATGATACGTTGTTGCAGATATTCGCCGTTCTTGGTGATGAATCCTGTATCATAGTGACCTTCCACGAAATCGGGAGTGTCCATGATGGCACGCAGATAGCTGATGTTGTTTTTCACACCGGTCAACTTATATTCGTGGAGTACGCGGCGCATCCGCTCGATAGCGTATTCGCGGTTGGTAGCCCATACGATCAGTTTGCCGATCATCGGGTCGTAGTAGATTGGAATTTCATATCCCTCGTACACATAACTGTCGATACGTACACCGATACTGTTCGGCTCTGTAATCTGTTTGATGATACCCGGGCTCGGCATGAAATTCATTTCTGTATCTTCGGCACAAATACGACACTCAATAGCGTGTCCGCGTTGCTGGATATTTTCTTGTTTCAGTTGAAGCACCTGTCCGTCGGCAACTTTAATCTGCTCTTTCACCAAATCTACCCCAATCACTTCTTCCGTAATCGGATGCTCCACCTGTAAACGGGTGTTCATCTCAAGGAAATAATAGTTGCGGTGTTTGTCAACAAGAAATTCGATAGTACCCGCACCAATGTAGTTTACTGCTTTAGCCGCGGCTACCGCTTTTTCACCCATGTCTTTCCGCAGTTCGGGAGTGACGAAAACCGAAGGAGTCTCTTCTACGATTTTCTGGTTACGGCGTTGCACGGAACATTCGCGTTCGCACAGATGAATGACGTTTCCATGCTTGTCACCAAGAATCTGGAACTCGATATGATGAGGCTCTTCAACGAACTTCTCCAGATAAACCGTGTCATCGCCAAAGGAAGACAACGATTCGCTCTTGGCAGTGGTATAAGCTTCTTTCACTTCTTCGACACTGTGGATGAGGCGCATACCCTTTCCACCACCGCCCATAGAAGCTTTCAGCATCACCGGGTATCCGATCTTATTGCAAAGTTCTATGGCTTCTTCCACACTTTTCAAATTGTCTTGTGTGCCGGGAACAACGGGTACTCCCGCCTCGATCATTTTGATACGGGCAGCAATTTTATCCCCCATGGCTTCCATTGTTTCCGGATTAGGTCCGATAAAGATGATTCCTTCTTCCTGACATCGACGGGCGAAGGTAGCATTCTCGGACAAGAAGCCGTAACCCGGATGGATGGCGTCCGCATGAGCTGCTTTCGCCACTTCGATGATTTTTTCTATATTCAGATAACTCTCTTTGGATGCTGCCGGCCCTACGCAATAAGCTTCGTCTGCATAAAGCACGTGCTTCGCGGTCCGGTCTGCTTCGGAAAAGATAGCGATACTCGTTATCTCCATCTCCCGGCAGGAGCGCATCACCCTTATGGCAATTTCACCGCGATTGGCTACTAAGATTTTTTTTATCATACTTTTTTCAATTAAGTACATACTTATTAATGTCTTCCTATCTAATGGACATACTCCACCCGACGAAAAACAGTATTTTTTTGATTTGGGGCTTAACAAGTGATGCTCTTTCTCCTAACCCACGAGGAGGGGAGCGTCTTACACAAAATGGCAGGTCTTCTGACTGACTCTTGTCTTATTTGCCTTCCCGATTAACATCAGTGGCGTTAAACTAGTTCAATTATAAGACATTGAACAGAGCTTCACAGCAGCGGGACTGTCCGGGACTTACACCCGATTCCCTATTAATCGTCGTCCGTTGGATACGGATTCTGAACCATTTCGGGGGGCAAAGATAAATAAATATTAAATAAGATGTTCCTTTTTTGCACGAAAGTTTCATTTTTGTGCAATGCTTATCTTTAAAACGGGGATTTGTCTTCGATTAAGAATATTGTATATCTTTGTAATGTCATTAATTATATAGTAAAAATGAAATATTTAAATGAACCCGTCAGGCGCCAGGATCGTCTGCTGGAAGAAGAAAAAGCTCTTCGTTTATTACAAACTGCAGAATACGGAATATTGTCGATGCAGGCAGTAGGAGGCGGCGGTTATGGAATTCCTGTCAATTATGTGTGGGATGGTGCTCATTCTATTTATATTCATTGTGCACCCGAAGGGGAGAAACTGCGTTGTATCTCTGCTTGTGAGAGAGTTTCTTTTTGTGTGGTAGGAGCCACTCATCTTGTTCCCGACAAGTTTACGACGGGGTATGAGAGTATTGTACTGACAGGGACAGCCCATACTGGACTTTCGGAAGCCGAACGGATGAAGGCGCTTGAACTGCTGTTGGATAAACTCTCTCCTGAAGATAAAGTGGTAGGAATGAAGTATGCGGAGAAGTCTTTCCATCGCACGGAGATCATTCGTCTGGATATTGATAACTGGTCGGGCAAATGTAAACGGGTTTGATTCTTTAATTAGTGTGTAACCTTGCTACTTTTCTAAACTATATTTCTCCTGATATTGTTAAGTTGATAGTAATTAATTAAAAGGAGATATTCGTATGAAAGAAAAGAAAATAGCTCGTGAAGAAAGAAATCAGGAGAAACTGGCTAACGGTGATTGGGTAATGGCAGAGTTTTATGCAACGTGGTGTCCTCATTGCCAACGTATGAAACCGGTTGTTGAAGAATTTAAGAAACTGATGGAGGGAACATTGGAAGTGGTATTGGTAGACATCGACCAGGAACCTGCCCTTACAGATTTCTATACGGTTGAGTCGACTCCTACCTTTATTCTTTTTAGAAAAGGACAACAGCTTTGGAGACAATCCGGCGAATTACCTTTGGAAAGACTGGAAAGAGCAGTGAAAGGATTCAAATCCTGACGATTATTGCATAGCTTATCACAATGATATACGTGGCTGATTCTATGTTGGTGTGTCTTTGTCTGGCATACTTCTAATATGCATAAAGAAAAGCAGAAAGTATTCTCCGGTGAGGTACTTCCTGCTTTTCTTTATTTTCTTTGTTTTTATTGCTGTCTGTTGAGTCGTAACTCATACAGGCAAGCCTGTACCTCTTCAAGACTGCCGGTATGTTTTCCTTCATCATCAGACAGTTTGATACATTCTCTCCATTCCTGATTGACATTCATCTTACATTGTGTCAGTTTCATCACGATGTTCGAAGGCTCGAATCCGGTATCATTGGTAAGGTTGGTACCGATTCCGAAAGAGCAGCGTATTTTGTTCTGGCAGTATTCCTGAATATCCAATGCCTTTGTAAAGTCGAGGGCATTGCTGAAAACGATGGTTTTGGTCGTCGCATCAATTCCCAACTCTCTGTAACGGGCAACCAGCTTGTCGATAAACTCAAACTCATTACCGGAATCGCAACGCACTCCATCAAATAGTTTAGCCTGTTTGCGGCTAAGGTTACTAAGGAAGATACCGGAAGTATATGTATCGGAAAGTGCGATACCCAAATCCCCGTCATAAACATTCACCCAGTTTTCGAGTGCCATATAGTTGGCATGTTTATATCCGAACTGTGCTCCATGAAACATAAACCATTCATGTGGATGAGTCCCCATCATTTTCATTCCATATTTCATTGCAAAGTTACAGTTGGAAGTTCCGGTGCAATAATGTGCCGTCTCATTCAGCTTCTTGATAACCGTTTCCTGCACATCAATGGAGAATCTTCTCCGTGTGCCGAACTCTGAAAAGCGAAGCTGATGTTGATTCGACAATTCTATTTTCTCCGACAGCTTGCAAAGAATCTCGTTCATGTCTGCTACATTGCCAAAGAAACGGTTTTTGATTTCGGAGACAATAGCGAGCAAAGGCACTTCGTATAAAGTCACTTTATAAAGCAAGTCAGTCACTTCGATGTGGAGATGACAGGCTTCATCCAGATGAATATCAATCTTATTAGGGTCGAAACGAAAAGAAGATAACCACTCCCAGTAGACCCTCGGAAGGAATCTGCAGTTTTTCGTCATATATTCCAGCTCCTCTTCCGTAAACCTCAACTGACTAAGATTCATAATCTCTGTCTTGAGTGCCTTCAGGAAATCTTCGGTATATTGAGTTTCATTCCGGTCGTTGAAACTAAACGTGCCCATTGCATAGGGAAACAGTTTGATATAAGCATACGATGTGGTAAACTTATAAAGATCGGTATCTAGTAATGTCTTAACAATCATTTCGTTCGCTCTTTATATTTTATAACGTCGTAAAGTTAGTATTTGTTGAATAATATAACGACTTAATCATTAATGCGAATCAGTAGTTGAAACCACTTTCTGATTCTGTTATTTAAAATGTTA
>DXOJ01000700.1 GCA_019412865.1 Bacteroides sp.
TAGAAAGTTATGGTAAAGTTAGCAATTAGAGACGATGATGCAAATTTCTTCACAAAGGTAGAAGATATAGAATTCGTTTATAAAGATTTTGAAGGCTTTCCAATATCATTTGCTGTTGTCCCTCATGTTATGGATGTTTCAACTAAGGGGACATGTTCTGACACAAAAGGAAACACTACACCGCGTGATATAGATAAAAATATAGAACTATGTTTATGGTTTAGAGAAAAGTATGTCCGTAAAGAGTGCGACATTTTGCTTCATGGCATCACTCATCAGTATAAAGTTGATGGGAATATACGATATCCGGAAATGATATGGTCTGGCATGAGCGGAAATAAATTGATAATCAAAAATATAAAATTGGCAAAAGACTACTTGGAATATGCGTTAAAATGCCAAATTTCTGTTTTTGTGGCACCAAGTAATATGATTTCCAAGAAATGCCTAAATGCTGTTGTTGCTAACAATATGCATTTCTCAGGCATTGTTCCTATCAATTTTCAGCGTAATTTGACCATTCAGAATATTATAAGCTATTGCAAGAGATGGTATTACCGTGTTACAATAGGATTTGCTTATCCTGGTGTTTTGAAGTATTCGGATCACTTAGAGATAAATGCATGTGCATTAAGGTCCTTGACTTATCTAAAAGCATTGTTTGATTATTGCGATAAAAATAACTTGCCAATGGTTGTTAACGTTCATTATTGGCATCTACGGGATAATCCTGAGTATTTGGAAATGCTCCGTTCGTTTGTGATGGACTATGCTATACCTAAGGGTGCACAGCCTACTTTATTATCGAATATTTTAAAATGAAAGTACTATTCGTAACGTCGCATATAACCCACCCTTCTTCTCCTACTTTTATGCGTAATCAGACGGGGTTTGGGTATATGGTATTTGACATGGCAAAGCATATCTCACAAACTAATCAAGTGGATATGTTTGTTGCTAACACATTTTCACTTTCGGTACAACTTGAGGGAGTGAATATTATTAAAAGAACATGGATGTCATATTTCTGTGGATTGACACTAAATAGTCTCTTAAATGGATTTAAATATGTCAAGAAGTACAAATTACCTCTGAAGCGAAGCTTTAGGGAATTATACATGTATACATCATTATCTCAGCTTCACTCAAATTTGATGGAGTATGATGTTGTTCATATTCATGGATGTAGTGAGATAACAGATTCCATGATTCGTATGTGTAAAACAGCAAATGTTCCATTCGTCGTTACATTACATGGATTGAATAGTTTTGAAGACTCTATCAAACTTCCTTTTAGCCTCAAGCGGTATGAACGGGACTTCCTCAAAGAGGCATCATCAAATGGATATCCTGTATCATTTATCAGTACTGGAAACAAGAAGACTGCTGAATCATTTATTGGACATGATGTTGCAAATTTTTATGTTATTTGCAATGGCTGCGATGTTGTTGAGAAGGGTAGTACGCAAAACATAAGGGAGAAATATCATATCTATGAAGACGAATTTCTGTTCGTCTTCGTAGGAAACATTTCTAAGAATAAGAATCAGATTCAGGCTGCCCGTGCTTGGTTGAAGATGCCAGAAGAGTATAGAAATCGAAGTAAGATCCTATTTGTAGGTAGATATTTTGAGACAGATGAGGTCGCAAAGTTTATTAAAATCCATAATCTACAAGATAAACTAATCCTTTGTGGAATACAACCGAAAGAAGATATCTTCAATTATTATGAGACTTGTAATGCAACTATTCTTACTAGCTTGACAGAAGGATTTGGGTTGAGCATAATCGAAGGGTACGTTTATGGCAAACCAAATGTCACTTTTAAAGATCTACCGGCAGTTGAGGACCTTTATGTAAATGACGCTATGATAGCTGTGGAAGAAAGAACAGATGAAGCGTTAGCAAAAGCTATGGTAGAAATAATGTGCAAAATAATTGATTGTGAAAATATCAAATCAGTCTCTAAAGGGTTTTCATTTCAGAGGATGACACAACAATACGTTGAATTATATAAGAGTGTAATTAAATGAAAAGGATAATTGTTTTCTGTGTGGACAAGTTTCGTAGATTGAAGCACTATGTAAGTACTTTCATCTTGAAACATCAACTTGTTGCATATGGTGACCATGTTGGAGCTGCAAGATATATAAAAATATCAAGGCAAGCAAAAGTATCAGTTGGTCATAATTGTGGGTTTAATGGTATGGTTATCAGTGGATTTGGTAGTGTGAAAATTGGAAATTACTTTCACTCGGGTACTAATATCTTGATAATGTTAGGAAGCCATGATTATGAGTATGGTGATAAAATTCCGTATGGAATTCATTATAAGCCGAAGAATGTTGTAATAGATGATTTCGTTTGGATCGGAAGTAATGTGATAATCTCAGGTAATGTACATATTGCTGAGGGTGCTATTGTTGCCGTTGGTTCAGTTGTTGTAAAAGACGTACCTCCATGCGCAATTGTTGGTGGTAATCCAGCTAAGATTATTAAGTATAGAGATATAGAACAGTTTAATCGCTTGAAAGCTAAAGGTAGATTTTAATGAGTATAGCTTATGAATTATATTAAGTTTTTGAATTATTTACGTTCCTTTGATAAAGAATTGTTTGAGGTCACGTCAAAAGAACAGAAGGAATTTCTCTCGACCATGAAAGAACCTGTTGATGATATTGACAGATCCTTCAATCAGTTTAGAGGAAGACATTTTTTTTACCATACACTCAAAGAAATAGCAGCAGAGATTGTTTCGTTCTTTGCTTTACCAGTGCATGTACTATATTGCTTGATTCTCTATGTATTCAAGCCTAAACAAACGCAATCATATCAGGCCGTTGGCGATTTCTATAAATTTGAGGAAATAATTCCTAATACACTCAGACATGAGTTCGATATAAATAATAACGTTTGGAACAAAGGGCGTATGCTTTCAGGAAGTGATGTTCTTCTCTTGATAAAAATATTTTTTAGACATCCTGTTCCATGCTTTGTATTCAAAACGGCAATCAAACTGTCGTATTATAAATACATAATTTATTGCTATAGCCCTAAAGCAATTATTGTGCATAATGAAGCATCATACGCAGGTTCAATATTGACAAAGTATTGTAATGACCTTGGTATCGAGCATGTCAATGTTATGCATGGCGAAAAGTTATTTTATTTAGGGAATGTGTATTTTAGATATAATCGTTGCTATGTATGGGGGGAACATTATAAACAGATGTTCCTCAGCCTAAAAGCAGAAGCTACACAGTTCCGTATTGAGATACCAGAGAGTTTTAATGTTGATGTTGAGAATAATTTTAGAAAAGAGTATTATAGCGATTATAAGTATTATCTTCAAATATATGATGAAGCACAACTAAAAAGTATTATTGAGTCACTTAACTTTATCGTTAAGAATGGACAGATATATAAATTTAGACCTCATCCTAGGTTCAGCAACATAAAACTGCTTGAAGAACTTGTAGATAAGAGTATTATTGAATACCCCAAAGACGTTCCAATTCTAGAATCTATTGCTAGTACGAAACATGTTATTGGTTCATATACAACAGTATTAAACCAAGCATACTATGCAAATATTGATGTGATATTTGACGATGTGACATATAAGGACACTTTTGATAAATTGGGGGATTTGAACTATATATTCGCTAAAGAGGATACGAATAAACTATCACAACATGTCAAGTAATAAAGTATTACTAACTACCGTCTTCTCCGGTTACAACTACGGCTCAAGCCTGCAGGCATTAGCAGGAAAGACGATATTGAAAGAACTTGGTTATGACTGCCAGTTGGTGGCTATGAAGAGTCTGGTGAAAGGACGTGATATACGACTGAAAAAACTCCTTACTATCTTGGTTCGATCATTGATGCTCAGAGGAAAGAATGGTTCAAAATCGTTGAGTATTTATCAGAATTCTTACAACAAGACGATGATAGGAGATTCTGCTTCGCTTTTTATTCGTTTCTCGGACGAGTACTTGCAGCCAAATTATCTCTCGTGGGATGGCATGAAGAAAGCAGCAAAAGAGGCTGTTGCTTGTTTTGCCGGTAGTGACCAAATCTGGAACTCATCAACAATGTATGTGGATCCAATGTACTATCTTCGTTTTGCGCCTGCAGAGAAACGAGTTGCTTTGGCTCCAAGTTTTGGACGTGATTTTGTTGCAGACTACAATAAGGAGAAGATAGGGAAATGGATTAGTGAGTTTGCATACCTGTCAGTACGTGAGGATAGTGGAGTGAAACTCATCAAGGAGATGACAGGACGTGAGGCAATTCAGTTGGTGGATCCTACACTGATGGTGGATGGTGAAACATGGAAGAATATCCTAGGCATTGCTGACAAGGAGAGTAACTATATACTTGCATACTTTTTGGACAAGCCATCGGAACTTGCTCGAAAGGCGATAACAGAACTGAGGGCGGCATTGAAGTATGAGGTGATAGCTATTCCATACCAGTTTGATGATATGAGTTATTGTGACAAGATGGTGTCTTCGGGGACTATTGAGTTCCTTGATTTGATAAATAACGCAAAGTGTGTACTGACCGATTCATTCCATGGCACAGCCTTCTCCATCAATCTGCATACTCCTTTCTATGTTTTCAGCAGAGCATACGGGACTGCTCATTCACAGAATAGTCGTGTAGAGTCAATACTGAAGAAGGTGAAAATGCAGGCTCGATTTGAGCCTAAGGACGTCCTTGTTCAGTATGACCAGATTGACTTTGCTTATTCGGAGAGCGTATTAATAGAAGAGCGCAAGAATGCAAGAGAGTATATTTCAAATGCGCTAAAAACAATAGAATAAGATGAACGTAAGTATAGTAATGCCGTACTACAATGCGGCAAAATATATCAAAGAGACAGTTGGGGCAATTATTGCCCAAACTTATACGGATTGGGAACTGATTATTGTGGATGACTGTTCTCTAGCTCCTGAAACTGTAGAGGTACTCAAGGCGGTGGAAGCTATGGATGATCGTATCCGTGTGTTGAGAGCCAAAGTGAATGGTGGTGCAGGTGCTGCTCGCAACATTGCCATCAAGGAGGCATATGGTCGATATCTGGCGTTTTGTGATTCAGACGACTGGTGGTATCCTACCAAATTGGAGGAGCAGATACGTTTCATGGAGGAGAACAACTATCCCTTTACTTGCACATGGTATGAGGATGCCGACGAGAACTTGGAGCCATACTATACTATGAAGCAGAATGAGAAGCAGACGTACAAGAGTATGATCACTGGATGCAACATTGGTACTCCAGGTGTGATGATTGACACTCAGGTATTGGGTAAGAAGCAGATGCCCAACCTCCGTAGAGCAGAAGATTGGGGGCTGTGGATGATGTATCTGAGAGATACTGATTATCTGGTGACTTATCCGAAGGTGCTTTGGAAATATCGTCATGTTCCTGGGTCTGAGACCTCGAACAAGTGGAAGCAACTGAAGGCTGTCATTCGGATGTATCAAGAAGTGTTAGGCTTTTCTGCTTTCAAAGCAAATATGATAGTATTCTTGTTATTTTTACCAAACAATATTTGGAGAAAAATTCAAAAGAGATTCTAAACTATGAACGTAGCAGAATTAGATATTGATAAGTGTTCTGGTTGTGGCTTGTGCGCTAGTGTTTGCAGTAAACATAGTATTAGTATTGTACCTGATGATTCTGGCTTTCTCCGTCCTATAGTGGATAAGAATACTTGTGTGGATTGCGGTCTGTGTGTAAAGAGATGTGTGATAGTGAACCCTCACAAGCAAACTATTCCCAAAAAAACTTACGCTGCAATTCGTCAAGACAAAGATAGAATTGCTCTTTCTTCTTCTGGTGGAGTTTTTGCTGCTGTGGCAGAATATGTTCTCCTGAAAAAAACGAATTGGGTGGTAGTAGGTAGCACACTAGATGAAACTGTTTCAGCAAACCATATTATAGTTGATAATGTTGTTGACCTAAAGAACCTTTATGGATCCAAGTATGTCCAAAGTGAAACTACTGGTATTTATAAAAAGATTCAAATCCTACTGGATGATAGCAAATCTGTCTTGTTTTCAGGAACTCCGTGTCAAGTAGCAGCTATTCAACGATACACAAATAACCATCCGAATCTGTGGACTATTGAGGTAATCTGCCATGGTGTATCCAATAATAAGATGTTC
>DXOJ01000701.1 GCA_019412865.1 Bacteroides sp.
CTGTTATATTTGCAAGTGAATATGGCAAAATTTGTAAAGGTAATATTGTTTCTGTTGCTGACAGTTGCTTTTCATAGCATAGCAGGCAATATTTCTACCGCGAAAGTGGTGGATGAACAGGAGCGTGCTATTACATATGCAATGAGACAACATGGGGAAATCAGCGCACCGGATCTTCCAGGTAAGCCTGTGGCTGAATTGAACAACTCGCAAAGCCATCAAATATCTGTAACACGTATTCAACGTGTGCAACTTGGAGAATATTTCTTTTCTTTGAAGAATGCGCTACAATGTTGTGCTGATCGTGAGAACTCACTTTCACAACACTTGGGGCGGATTTATGGTACAACAACTTCCTATTATTGCCAGCCATCAAGTGAATACTATGTATATACTTTGAGGCGCATAATTATTTAGTAGTAACTTATTAGTTTTGTTTATTTTGTGGTTACTGGTATCTTCTGTAATACCGGTGACTATATCTTTTTATCTTTATATTTTCACTAATAATTTAAACTTTAAATATTATGGCAACTACTCAAATGATTGATGCTACTATCTTCACATCTTCACACCCCGATATCGCAAAACGTACAAGTATTTCAGGAGTTTTAATTTCTTCTGTAATGTTATTGGTCGGTATCTTAGCTTTTGCTTCCACTTTCGAATTGGATGATAAGTCTTCTACGGTTAGTATGGCTTTGATGGTTCTGGGAACAGGTTTATTCCTTATGGGGATTTTCCGTCTCTTCTGGAAATCAAAAGAAGTTATTTATTTGCCAACCAAAAGTGTGGCTAAAGAGCATAGTATATTTTTTGATTTGAAACACATGGATGCTTTGAGGGATCTTGTGAATTCGGGGGCATTCTCTGCAGGTTCGAATATAAAGAGTGAGGCTAGTGGTAATATACGTATGGATGTGATACTCTCTGCTGATAAAAAATTTGCAGCTGTACAGTTATTCCAGTTTATACCTTATACATATCAGCCAATAACATCAGTGCAGTATTTCACTAATGAACAAGCTTCAGCGGTCATAGCATTTCTGGCAAAAAGTAAAATGCAGTAAAAGTATATCTCCAGAAACTGTTTAACTTTGTTTTCCGGCAGATTAAAACAGGTAGCTTGAAATTTTATATTCAGTTTGCTGCTGCTAAATAAAGCAGGTTTTGGATGTTACCGCAATAGAAAACTTTGATTTTCATATAAGGAATGGGGATTAGTCGTTAATGACGGCGATTCCCATTTTCTTCATTAAGAAGCAGGCATTCATATTTTGTGCAACTCCATTTCTCATTTGGTAAGAGAAGGTAAGTTCGTTGTTCGTAATGTCAGCTTCGAAACAGTAATTCCGGATATTTTGTGGGAAGGAGTCCACTAAAGTCCCTAGCAACAAGTCATGGGTGGCGATGATGCCATTGGTGTTCATGTGCATGAATTGTTTGATGAGGGCGAAAGAACCTTTCTGTTTATCCATGGAGTTTGTACCTTTCAATATTTCATCAAGGATGATGAAAAGTTCTTCTCCTGCTTCAAGCTTGTCTATGATTAATTTAAGTCGCTTGAGTTCGGCAAAGAAATAAGATTCGTTGTCGGCTAAGGAGTCACTGGTCCGAAGACTGGTAACGAGGCGAGCCGGATATATTTTCATCTGCTTTGCCCAAACGGGAGCCCCTATACATGCTAGTAGATAGTTCACTCCTACAGTACGTAAATACGTGCTTTTTCCTGCCATATTGGCTCCTGTGATAATAATAAAGAAAGGACGTTTTTCAATGTCTATTCCGTTGCGTACACATTTGTTGCGATCCATTAAAGGATGCCCCAAAGCTTCAGCCTGCAGATGGAAAGATTGAGCAGCAATGGTAGGATAGATATAATCCGGATGATTATATGCGAATGTTGCCAGAGAACAATAAGCATCAATCTCTCCGATGGTTTCTATCCAGCGGGGGAGATCGGATGCATGGATTTCTTTCCACTTCTCGATTCGCATTACTTGGCGCAGCTCCCAGAATATCAGTCCGTTGAGTATCGTGCTTATTAGCAGATTACTTCGTTGATCGAGCGCGTTCATCAGTTTTGAAAGCTGGCGTACTGCTTGAGAAGCGGTTTGATTCTGGCTTGTAAGCTCCGCTTTTAACTTTTGCAGTATATGGCTTTGCATTTCTTTCTGTTCAGTGAGAAGAATCTGGTCGGCGTATGTCGAAAGAATTTGTAGCTTTTCCCCGTAGGTCGTTTGCAATTTAGTGATTCCTTTAGAGAAAATAGTGCTGAATAATACAAAGCTAACAAATACTCCTCCAGCTATATTAGCCGAGATAATACCTAAAATGGCTAAACCTATACATAAGAAATTAATGATCGTTACCGCTGTCGGGAGGATACGTAGAAGCGTTCGCTTCCGATAATAACTTGGACTGTTTGCCCATTCCTTGATTTCGGTGGTATCGGCAGGTTTTCCTTTATAGAGTAAGCCGAGTAAGCGGATTTGTTGACGATATTCTAAGTCTGTGGACAATTCATGTATAGCTTCCTGGCGATGTTCAATAGCTTCTTTGTTTTCCAGATGTGCATTGAACCAGTTTGCAAGATGCTGTTTGCCAATAGGCGTTGCAGTGCGGTTGATGTATTGGAAAAGAGAATGTTCACCAAATACGTCTAAATCAAGAGTGTAGAGATGAGATGGATTAACAAATTCTTTTCCGTCATCAAAATCAGAAAAGTCATATTGCATGGCACGTAGCTCCTGCTCATTGATTTCTATTTTCTTTTTCAGAAAATCTTTCCGGTAGAACCAGAAATTATGGCGTTTTACCAGCCAGATGAATAAGATAAAAGGCAGGATAGCAAAAGCAAAGAGACATAACCACCCATCAGGCCAAAAGATTATAGCATTTGCTACAGCTCCTACGAATAAGATCAGACGGAGGAGACTGATATAATAGATACGTTTCCGGGCATTCTGTAACTCCAGTTCTGTTTTCTGAATGATTTGCTGATATGTAGTAATGATCTGCTCTTGTTTTTCCATGACAAATTTAATTCTTTTCCACAAAGGTAATATAATTCATAACGGTCGGGATAAGAGCTTGTTTTTGTCGAGAGCAGATTTACTGTTTATTAACGGAAGATAGAAAGGAATAACAAGCTCATATTGCGACTTGCCTGGATAACGCCTTTGCTAGCTGTAAGGAATGGGTATATAAGTTCTGTTTCCGTTTAACGAAAGTAGGGGGTATTTCCTGATAGTAGTTTTTTTTCAATATTTCTTTTCTCATTCTTGCATTTATCCGCTAAAATTTATAACTTTCCACTCGAAAAGGCGTTAGACAGGAAAGGAAGATGCTTATGAAGAAAGGATGTATCTTATGTTTGCTGATAAGCGTGATTAGCCTTCCGTTAATTGCGCAGAATGTTACTTATTCCAACCTGAAAGAGTTGTTGGCTCAACATGGCGATACGACAGCCGTGTTGCGTATAGAAAAACGCTCCAGAAATCAGATTGTATTGACAGGAGGGGCTGATTACCGGATAACAGCCGGTGATGACGAGTCGATGTGCCGACGTTTGAAGAAGCGTTGTTTTGCTGTGCGTGACGAAAAAGGAGATTTATATTTGAATTGTCGTAAGTTGCGCTATAAAAAGTTACGCTTCGGAGCATGGTATGCCCCTGCCGTTCAGTTGGGGAAAAATATCTATTTTTGTGCTATGCCTTTAGGCTCGGTTATCGGAGGAAACTTTGTGGAAGAAGATGACGTAAAACTGGGAGGGAATATCGGTGATGCTCTTGCCGCTTCAAGCTTGGTTACGAAACGTGTCTGTTATGAGCTAAATGGTGAAACAGGAAAAGTCGATTTTCTGGGGAAGGATAAAATGCTTCAATTATTGAAGAATGATCCGGAACTGAAACAGGCATATTTGAATGATGATAGCCAGGAGGCGAAGCATACCTTTAAATATTTGTTGGAGTTGCGGAATAAGCAAAAAAAGTAACCTTGTCGATCTCTGTTGGCATAGCAGGGAAGGAGTGTATTCATATACAACCATGGTCATAGTGATATGATTAGGGGTGCGGATTATGTCAATAGCATAGAACTCATAGCTCTGATTTAATGGAAAAATCCGCTATCCATTTTAATAAAAGACCTATTAATCCGTTTGGATAAAAGGCCTGCATTTGTATCTGTATAAAAGCATAAGCGACTCTTGAGATGGCTTATATCTTATCATTCTATTAAATTGTAAACCTAATAATGCCTTTCTGATAATAAAACCGTCTTTTTCTTGTCTTTTATCTTCTTTTTTTCTATATTGCGAAGAGTTATAAGACTGTATTGCTTACAGTTTGTAATCCTTAATTCTGTTTATTATGAGAATAACTCTTGGCAACACACTACCTCCTTATCCGGATTTTGTAGAAGGTATCCGGAGAGCTCCCGACCGTGGTTATACACTTACCCCGGCGCAGACAATCACAGCATTAAAAAACGCTTTGCGTTATATTCCCTCCGAGTGGCACGAGCAACTGGCTCCTGAATTTATGGAAGAACTACGCACTCGCGGGCGGATTTACGGATACCGTTTCCGTCCTGCCGGAGACTTGAAAGCAAAGCCGATTGATGAATATCAAGGACAATGTATTGAGGGCAAAGCCTTTCAGGTAATGATTGATAATAACCTTTGCTTCGATATCGCCTTATATCCCTATGAGCTTGTTACTTACGGTGAAACCGGGCAAGTCTGCCAAAATTGGATGCAATACCGACTGATCAAGCGATATCTGGAAGAACTTACCCAGGAACAGACACTGGTTATTGAATCCGGACATCCATTAGGGCTTTTCCGCTCCCGTCCCGATGCTCCCCGCGTTATAATTACCAATTCGATGATGATCGGGCAATTCGACAATCAACATGATTGGCATATTGCCGCCCAGATGGGAGTTGCCAATTACGGACAGATGACAGCCGGAGGCTGGATGTATATCGGCCCTCAAGGGATTGTTCATGGCACTTTCAACACCCTCCTGAATGCCGGACGATTGAAACTCGGTATTCCACAAGACCAAGATTTGCGGGGACACTTATTTATTTCTTCCGGTTTGGGAGGAATGAGTGGTGCACAACCTAAAGCAGCCGAAATAGCAGGAGCAGTCTCCATCATAGCCGAAGTAGATCGTTCACGCATTGAAACACGCTATCGCCAAGGATGGGTGGGGCATGTGACTGCAGATATAACAGAAGCATACCGGATGGCAGCTGAAGCAATGCGACACCGTGAACCTTGTTCCATTGCCTATCATGGAAATATAGTAGACCTACTCGAATATGCCGAGCGAGAAAAGATTCTGATCGAACTATTATCCGATCAAACCTCCTGTCACGCCGTTTACGAAGGTGGATACTGCCCTGCCGGACTGACTTTCGAGGAACGCACACGACTTCTTCATGAATCGCCGGAGCAATTCCGTCACTTGGTAGACGTATCTCTACGCCGTCATTTCGAAGTTATCAAGAAACTGGTAGCCCGCGGAACTTATTTCTTTGATTATGGAAACTCCTTCATGAAAGCCATATACGATGCCGGAGTAAAAGAAATCTCCCGTAATGGCGTTGATGAAAAAGACGGATTTATCTGGCCGAGCTATGTCGAAGATATTATGGGGCCCCAACTCTTTGATTACGGCTACGGTCCGTTCAGGTGGGTCTGTTTGAGTGGTAAACACGAAGATCTGATAAAAACAGACCGCGCGGCTATGGAATGTATCGACGTCCATCGGCGTGGTCAGGATCTGGACAACTACAATTGGATACGGGATGCAGAAAAGAATCAACTCGTGGTGGGTACACAGGCACGTATTCTTTATCAGGATGCAGTTGGAAGAATGAAGATAGCTCTCCGTTTCAATGAGATGGTTCGCCGGGGTGAAGTAGGACCTATTATGCTGGGACGAGACCACCACGATGTAAGCGGTACGGATTCTCCTTTCCGGGAGACGTCGAATATCAAAGACGGAAGTAATGTGATGGCAGATATGGCTGTGCAATGCTTTGCCGGAAATTGTGCCCGTGGAATGAGTCTGGTAGCCTTGCACAATGGAGGCGGAGTCGGTATCGGCAAAGCAATCAATGGCGGTTTTGGTATGGTATGCGACGGTAGCGAACGGGTAGATGAAATACTTCGTTCGGCAATGCTTTGGGACGTGATGGGAGGAGTAGCCCGCCGTTCATGGGCGCGTAATCCGCATGCGATGGAAACGAGTGAAGCATTTAATGAGTCCCATGCAGGAGATTATCAGATAACAATGCCTTATGTGGCGGACGAAGAATTAATAAAGAAGATAGTTCCATATATTGTGGGAAAGTAGTCTCACAATATAAGAGAAAACATTCCCATAAAATGAGGGAATAAATTCCCATAATATATGGAACAGTTTAAACATGCGGTTATTTTGGATAAACCAAGTAGTTATTTGATGTAAAACATATAGTTATTCAGTAAAGTATAACCTCTATAA
>DXOJ01000702.1 GCA_019412865.1 Bacteroides sp.
CGTATGCCGTCTGTCAGGGCTGTGTTGCCTTGTGCGGGATAATGGGGGCTATAGGAGGAGTTATAGGTCACTTTTTTACCGAGCGCCAAATGGCTGACTGGTTGAAGAGATTCGGGACGGCTGCCGATTTCTTTGCTCAAATCGAAAGGATGGTATCCTTTTTTCTGTAAATCGGCCACTGCTGACAGTGCGCGGGTATGGAAATCGGGCCACGACTTACGTTCCGGAGCCGACCAGGCTACTTCCGCCAATGCCAGCATACGGGGATAAATCATATATTCCACGTGTTCGGGAGTGGGGATATATTCCACCCATAGGTTACCCTGCACACCATAGACTAACTTTGCCTGCTCCGCAGTTAAGGAAGCGGGGACAGGATCGTAGGCATATACTTTCTTCAATGGCAGGTAGCCACCGATAGCTTCCGGCTGGGAGTACGGGGCGTCCTGATAGCTGTCCAGATAACAGTATGCACCCGGTGTCATGATGGCATGATGGCCGGAGGTGACGGCAGCAATACCACCCTCTTCTCCACGCCACGACATAACGGTTGCATTGGGCGCGATACCTCCTTGCAGAATCTCGTCCCATCCCAAGAGACGGCGTCCGTGATTGTTGAGGAACTTTTCGATACGGTGTATCAGATAGCTTTGCAGCTCGTCTACATTGGCCAGATGCTCGTCTTTCATTCTCTTCTGACATTTCGGACAGGTCTTCCAAGCCGATTTGCCGGCCTCATCACCTCCTACATGAATGTATTCGGAAGGGAAAAGTTCCATGACTTCCGTCAGTACATTCTCCAGAAAGGTGAAAGTTTCTTCATTACCGACACAGAAATCGGAGTTCTTGTAAGGTTCTCCCGAACAGGATAGCTGCGGGTAGGCAGCCAGCACTTCTTCCGAATGGGAAGGCATTTCAATCTCCGGAATCACCGTGATGTAATGCTGACGGGCATATTCCAGTATTTCACGAATATCGTCCTGGGTGTAATAGCCGCCGGAAGCTCCGGGTTCATCGTAACGGAGGTATTTACGTCCGCCGTTCCACCATTTCTTCCAGGTGGGGTCTGTACGCCAGGCTGCAAAATCGGTCAGTAAAGGGTATTTCTTGATTTCAAGCCGCCAGCCTGCCGCATCGGTCAGGTGCAGGTGCAAACGGTTGATTTTGTAATATGCCAATGCGTCTATCTGCTTCTTTATAAACTCTTTGGTAGAGAAATGACGGGATACGTCCAGCATCAGTCCGCGATAAGCAAAACGAGGGGTGTCTTCTATCTCGACAGAGGGTACGGAATAGCTGCCTGTGCTTGCCGGTTGCATCAGCTGTAACAGGGTTTGCATTCCATAGAATAATCCGGCTCCCGAAGTTGCCCGGATCTCGATTCGTTGAGAGGTGACGGAGAGTGTATAGCTTTCCGGTGACGGCAACTGGGTAGTCTTGGGGGTTATCAATAAGAAAAGCATCTGTTTCCTGTCTTTCTTTCTCGCTTCCTTTAATTGAACGGGTAATGCCTTCAGGTATTTCTCCCAGAGCTTCGCTTCTCCACCTTGTAGGTTTGTATAAAGTCTTGTCTTTTCTGACAGTAAAAAAGAGCCCGTCCCCTTCTCCATTTTTAATGGGACAGGTATGACGGACTGTGCCAGAATGGGATGTGCATGAAAGCACATCCCCAGTATACATAAGAAAAGACAAACTTTAGTGTATTCTTTTCTTATATTCATTAATCAATTTTGATTTCGTCTACAAATAAAAATGCGTTTTTGCCTTTTCCACCATGCCATTCCGGAAGCGTTTTCTCCGGTGAAGCAATAACTCTCACGTATTGGGTAGTCACAGGAGCAAATGTAAGTTGATGGTCAACAACTCCGTCTTTGTCCGTCTCTTTCATTGCCGGATATTCTTCGGAAGCAATCTTTTTGAAAGTCTTTCCGTCATCTGAAACTTCTACGGACAGGTTTCTGGCGTCAAACACCCAGTCGCCCTTTGCAATATTGACAGAGATGGCCACACTCGAAATTTCAGTAGGTTGCTGAAGGTCGATCGTCATGTCCATGTCGTTTCCGTTGAAAGCAATCCAGCGGCCTGACCGGTAACTACTATTTCCTTTCAAACCATCGGTTAACGTGGAAGCTCCTTTGAAGAGGTATTGTTCATTGATAGGTTGATTGGCTACAATCGGCTTCATGCTGGATTTGCTGAAGTCAATCTTCTCTGTCAGTGTCTGGCTCTCGCCGGTAGGACGAATGGCTTTGGCGGACAGAGTGGCATTTTCTTTAATTTTCAACACTCCTTCGTAAACGGGAGAAGCAGTAGTGGGTTCTGTGCCGTCCAAAGTGTAGTGGACAGGGGCATTGTCGATAGTAGACAAAGTAACGTCCATCGTTCCTTCTGCCGGATTCGGTTCAAACTCGGCTTGTACGCCGAACGCGTGTTTAGCGTAGTTGTATCCTTCGGCATCATACCACTTAATCAGTTGAGGAAGACGAGACAGGAAGTCGGCATAGTTTTTCTTTTCAGGGCTGGACCACTGAATTTCACACAATGCAGCCCAACGAGGCAATACCATGTACTGCGCGTGAGGGAAAGTAGCGATGTATTCTGTCCAGAGGTTGGCTTGCACACCCTTGATATATTTCTGTTCTTCCGGAGTGAGGGAAGCCGGCATCGGCTCGTAGCTGTACACTCTTTCTAACGGCAGGTAACCACCGATACCAAACGGTTCGTTATCTACGTCTTTAGCTTGGTAATAGTCGAAATACAGGTATGTGTTCGGCGTCATGATGACATCGTGTTTCTGTTTCGCAGCTTCGATACCGCCCTTTTCACCACGCCATGACATAACAGTAGCGTTAGGAGCAAGTCCGCCTTCAAGGATTTCATCCCAACCGATGATCTGACGTCCGTGGTCGTTGAGGAATTTCTCGATATGGTTGATTACGAAACTCTGCAGACGTTCTTCCTTGCTATGCTTATCATCCGATTTCAAGCCCAGCGCCTTGATACGTGCCTGACATTTCGGACATTTTTCCCAACGTACTTTCGGACATTCGTCACCACCTACATGAATATATTCTGAAGGGAAGATTGCTATTAATTCAGTAAACACATCTTCGAGGAATTTCAAGACTTGATCGTTTCCGGCACAAAGCACATCTTCTGATACACCCCATTGTCTCCATACTTCGTACGGGCCACCGGTACATCCCAATTCGGGATAAGCGGCAAGGGCAGCTTGCATGTGTCCCGGAAGATCGATTTCGGGAATAACTGTGATATAACGTTCGGCAGCATAAGCTACTATTTCTTTCGCCTGTTCCTGGGTATAGAAGCCACCGTAAGGTTTGCCGTCGTATTCACCGGAGTTACGTCCGATGACTGTTTCTGTCCTCTTGGAACCGATTTCTGTCAGCTTCGGATATTTCTTGATTTCCAGACGCCAGCCCTGGTCTTCGGTAATATGCCAGTGAAAACGGTTCATATTGTGCAAAGCCATCATATCGATATAAGTTTTCACTTCATCTACTGTAAAGAAATGACGGCTGGTATCGAAGTGTGCACCACGATAGCCAAAGCGGGGAGCGTCATTGATTTCTACAGCGGGCATGGAAATGTCTGCGCCGACAGCCACAGGCAATGATTTGCGCAGGGACTGGATGCCATAGAATACGCCGGCTTCCGTAGGACCGGTAATCGTGATTCCGTCACCGGTAACTTTCATCTGGTAGGATTCCGGATTTTCGTTCTCCGTGCCTAATGCCAGTACGATTGCGTTTTTACCTTCTGTTCCGGCTTCAATAGCGAAATCTTTTCCGGTAGCCGTTTTCAGATAGTCTGCCAGGAATTTTGCGTTGCGTTGCATCTTCTCGTTTCCTTCCGGATAGAGAATTTTCACACTGCTCTTGAGGATGAAGGGACTTCCTTGAGCGGTTACAATTTCTTGTGGCATGGGGATGATCTGGTAGTTGGCTTCCTGTTGCGCCGATTGGCAAGAGGCAAAAAGTCCTGCTAGTGCCAGACATCCGGTTAATTTAAAGAGTTGCTTCATAAACTAAAAAATTAAGTGTTAAGTTATTAATAGATTAATTATAAG
>DXOJ01000703.1 GCA_019412865.1 Bacteroides sp.
GAGCACACTATTTTTATTGTTGTCGAGTTTAATCGGACAGCAATATTTGATAATATCCACGAGATGGACAACGGCGAGAAGATGTACAGTCTTGGCGGTAGCCAGAGTGACTGGGCACTGCTCTCTCTGATGGCACGTCTCAACTATTCTTACGAAGATAAATACCTGCTTACAGCTACTGTGCGTCGTGACGGTTCTTCCCGTTTTGGTAAGAACAACCGTTGGGGAACATTCCCTTCCGTTTCTCTGGCATGGCGTATTTCGCAGGAAGAATGGTTCCCGAAAGACAACTCTCCGGTGAATGACCTCAAACTGCGTATCGGATACGGTGTGACTGGTAATCAGGAAATCGGTAACTACGGCTTTGTTGCTTCCTATAACACAGGAGTCTATCCTTTCGGCAACAACAACTCCACCGCTCTGGTATCTACTACTCTCTCCAATCCGAATATTCATTGGGAAGAAGTGCGCCAGACCAACTTTGGTGTAGACATGAGCCTGTTCAATTCACGTGTCAACCTTTCGCTGGACGCTTATATCAAGAAGACAGCAGATATGTTGGTGAAGGCTTCCATTCCTATCACTTCCGGTTTTGAAGATACTACCGAAACTTTCACCAATGCTGGCAAGATGCGCAATAAAGGGGTGGAAATGACCTTGCGTACTATCAACCTGAAAGGGCTTTTCTCTTGGGAGTCTGCCTTAACAGCCACTTATAACAAGAACGAAATTCAGGACTTGAACAGCGAAACTCCGATGTTCATCAACCAGATGGGTAACTCATACGTGACTATGCTTAGAGCCGGTTATCCGATTAATGTATTCTACGGATACGTAACCGACGGACTTTTCCAGAACTGGGATGAAGTGAACCGCCATGCTACCCAACCGGGCGCTGCTCCGGGCGATATCCGTTTCCGGGACTTGAATAATGATGGAGTTATCAACGATGAAGACCGTACCGTTATCGGCAACCCGAATCCGAACTGGTTCTTCTCTCTAAGCAATAATTTCTCTTATAAGGGATGGGAACTCTCTGTTTTCCTGCAAGGCGTATCGGGAAACAAGATTTATAATGCCAACAATGTAGACAACGAAGGAATGGCAGCCGCTTACAACCAGACCACGGCCGTACTGAACCGCTGGACGGGAGAAGGAACAAGTAACTCCATGCCGCGTGCTATCTGGGGAGACCCGAATCAGAACTGCCGCGTATCCGACCGATTTGTGGAAAACGGTTCCTACCTCCGTCTGAAAAACATTACGCTTTCGTATACACTGCCTAAAAAGTGGATGCAAAAGATTCAACTGGAAAATGCCCGCATCTCTTTCTCTTGCGAGAATGTGGCGACTATCACCGGATATTCCGGCTTTGACCCGGAGGTTGACGTTAATGGTATCGACAGCAGCCGCTACCCTATCTCACGTACGTTCAGCATGGGTTTGAACTTTAACTTTTAAATCAGGAGGAAGAATATGAAAAAGATAACAACTTTGGTGATGATGTTTGCCATACTGGCATTGACCTCATGCAACGATTTCTTAGATAAATATCCTAAATATGGCGTCGATCCCGAATCGGAAGTAACGAACGAGATTGCCGTGGCACTGACTACTGCCTGCTACAAGACTCTTCAGTCATCTAATATGTATAACCAGCGTATCTGGAGCCTCGATATTATCGCAGGTAACAGTGAGGTAGGCGCCGGAGGGGGAACCGACGGACTGGAAACTGTGCAGGCTTCCAATTTCATAGCCCAGAGTGATAATGGCTTTGCTTTGTATGTATGGCGTTCTCCGTGGGTAGGTATCGGACGTTGTAACATTGTGCTTTCCAATCTGCCTTCGGCAGCTATCTCCGATGAGGTAAAGACCCGTTGCATGGGTGAGGCTTATTTCCTGCGTGCACATTACTACTATATTCTGGTTCGTCTGTATGGAGGTGTGCCTTTGCGCTTAACGCCGTTTGAACCGGGAGAATCTACGGATATTGCCCGTAATACGGTAGATGAGGTATATGCCCAGATTTTTTCTGACTGCAAGAATGCAGTAAATATGCTTCCTCCGAAAAGCAGTTATGGAGACAGTGATAGAGGACGTGCCTGCAAAGAAGCTGCAATGGCGATGCTGGCGGATATTTACCTGACATTGGCTCCCAATCATCGCGACTATTATAATGAAGTAGTGACTTTGTGCAATAACATTGCTGCAATGGGATATGATCTGACTCAATGCAATTATGCCGATAACTTTGACGCAACAATTAATAATGGTAGGGAATCTCTTTTCGAAGTACAATATTCCGGTAGTACGGAATATGATTTCTGGGGCGGTGATAACCAATCATCCTGGCTGTCGACTTTCATGGGACCTCGTAACTCAAGTCTGGTGGCCGGTGCTTATGGATGGAACCTGCCTACGGAAGAGTTTGTCAAGCAATACGAAGACGGTGATTTGCGGAAAGACGTCACTGTCTTATATCAAGGTTGTCCCGCTTTTGACGGCATGGAATACAGACGTTCCTGGTCGAATACAGGTTATAATGTACGCAAGTTCCTTGTGTCGAAAACTATTTCTCCGGAGTATAATACCAATCCCAACAACTTCGTAGTGTATCGCTATGCAGATGTTCTATTGAAGAAAGCGGAAGCATTGAACGAGCAGGGACATCCCGACCAGGCTGCCGAACCATTGAATATCGTCCGCAAACGTGCCGGACTGGCAGATGTGCCGACTACTCTGACGCAGACTGAAATGAGGGAGAAGATTATTCACGAACGCCGGATGGAGCTTGCCTTTGAAGGACACCGCTGGTTTGATATGATCCGTGTGGATAATGGAAATTATGCATTGACATTCTTGAAATCCATCGGTAAGAATAATGTGACCAAGGAACGTCTCCTGTTGCCTATTCCGCAGACAGAGATGGACTCTAACAATCTGATGACTCAAAATCCCGGTTATTAATCCGTTTTATAATCATTCATTTAGATAAATAATATCATGAAGAAATATATATATCAGTTGTTATGCTCTCTTTTCATCGGCGGAACGATGGTTGCCTGTGCCGAAGATTATATGGAGACAGATAAAGGACATGATACCCTCACTCTTTCGGTGAATCAGCAGGACTTGGTGTTGAACGAAAAGAACCATAGCCAGGAAGCGCTCGCTCTCTCATGGACTACCGGAACGAATTATGGAAGCGGTAACCGTATCTCTTATACGCTGGAGCTGGCGAAAGCTGGAACGGACTTTGCAAATGCTTATTCGGTGGATTTAGGTACGGGAACGTATCAATGGACTAAGAAAGTGGAAGAACTTAACCAATTCCTGAATGCGCAGTTCGGTATCGGTTATGCTGTGAAAGCGGAGTTGGAGGCACGTATCACAGCGGTTGTTGCCGGAATGGAAGAGCAGAAACAAAGTGCGACGACTGCTTTTACAGTGACTACGTATCAGCCGGTTACTACTACGCTTTACCTGATTGGTGATGCTGCTCCAAATGGATGGGCTGCCGACAATGCGACGGCGATGGAGCGTACGGATAACGGACAGTTTACATGGACAGGAAAACTGAACGCAGGATCATTGAAATTTATAACGACATTGGGACAATTCTTGCCGTCGTACAACCGTAACGTCACTGCCGGGGAAGCACTCAAACTGACTTACCGTACATCGGGTGACCAACCGGACGACCAGTTTACAATTGATAAAGAAGCAACTTATATCGTCAAAGTAGACTTGCTCAATCTGACGCTGACACTTACCGAAACGGAGGACATTGGCTGGAGATTTGAAGAGTTCTTCATTGTCGGTTCGTTTACCGGAAATGGTGGATGGGGATTTGAGGCACTGTCTAAAGATGCTGTTCAGATGGATTTATTCCATTATGGAGCTGTGATTCCTTGGAAGGCAGACGGAGAATTTAAGTTTAGCTCTGTGACGGACTTCGGCCAGTCGGATGCTTTCTTCCATCCTGCCGTAGCAAATGCTTCGTACACTTCGACGTCAGTAGTGCTTGGAGGCGAAGATAATAAATGGCAAATGAAAGAGGCTGAATGTGACAAGCCTTATAAAGTATGGTTCTATACAGGCAAAGGAAAAGAAAAGATGCTGATGCGTCCGTTTACTCCTTACGCAGGATTGTATCTGGTGGGTGAGGCGACTCCGAACGGATGGAGTCTGGACAATGCTACACCGATGACTAAGAGTGCTGACAGTCCTTATATCTTTACCTGGAGCGGCACGCTGAAAGCCGGTGAGATGAAGATTTCCTGCGACAAGCAGTCTGACTGGAACGGAGATTGGTTTATGGCGGATAAGAACGGTAAAACTCCTACAGGTGAAGTGGAAACAGCATTATTCGTCACTAAATCGGATGCAGAGTTGAGCAGTATGTATCCGGATGCAGATTTGGGTGGTCTGGACTATAAGTGGAATATTCAGGAGGCCGGTTCTTATCAGATTACGGTTGACCAGTTGAAAGAGACGATCTCGATTGTGAAACAATAAAACAAGAATTCAAGATGAAAAAAATAATATATCTGGTAGCTGCTTTCCTGTGTATGGCTTGCAGTGATGATAATGAGTCGAACCAACAGAATGGAGGAGCTTCGGGCGGTGTCACCGAAGTGACTCCGGTAACATCGGATTTGAGTGTAGACCTGTCGACAGACAAGGCTTTCTACAAACCGGGAGAGAAAGTGGTGTTTACAGCGGATGACGCTCTGCCTGCCGGAACTAAAGTACGTTATCGCCTTTCGGGTGAAACGGTGGGAGAAGAATCGGTAAATGGTACGAGCTGGACATGGCAACCGCCTACCACTGATTTTAAAGGGTACATGGCAGAGCTTTACCGTCAGGAGAACGGAACGGATGTAATAGTCGGTACGATTGCGGTAGATGTATCCAGTGATCCGGCACGTTTCCCGCGTTATGGTTTTGTCGCTGATTTCAGTCAGGAGAAGACAGCCGAAAAGACACAGGAAGAGATGGAGTATCTGAACCGTCATCATATTAACTGGGTGCAGTTCCAGGATTGGCATAATAAACATCATTGGCCGTTGGGAGGTACACGTACACAGTTGGATGAGGTATATATGGATATCGCTAACCGGGAAGTTTATACAAGTTCGGTGAAAAATTACATTGAAGCGCAGCATCGTTTCGGTATGAAGTCTATGTTTTATAATCTTTGTTTCGGAGCGTTGAAAGATGCTGCTACGGATGGAGTGAAGGAGGAATGGTATCTGTTTAAGGATGCTTCTCACACTACTAAGGACAGCCATGACCTGCCGGGCGGATGGAAAAGTAATATCTATCTGGTAGACCCTTCTAACAAGGAATGGCAGAAATATCTGGGCGAAAGGAATGACGATGTATATGCAAACTTCGCTTTCGACGGTTATCAGATAGACCAGTTGGGACGACGTAGCACGCTTTATAATTATAGTGGTATTCCTGTTAACTTGCGTGAGGGATATGCCTCTTTTATAGAGGCAATGAAGCAGGTGCATCCGGACAAGAGTTTGGTGATGAATGCGGTGAGCCGTTACGGTGCCCGTCAGATAGGGGAGACGGATAAAGTGGATTTCTTCTATAATGAAGTATGGGCGGATGAGGCTGATTTTACCAATCTGAAAGCTATTCTTTATGAAAATGGAGTATATGGCGATTATCAGTTGAATACGGTTTTTGCAGCTTATATGAATTATAACAAGGCGGATAACCGGGGGGAATTTAATACACCGGGTATTCTGCTGACAGATGCTGTCATGTTTGCTTTGGGCGGTTCGCATTTGGAACTGGGAGGCGATCACATGTTGTGCAAAGAGTACTTCCCGAATGAGAATCTGACAATGAGCGAAGAACTGAAAACAGCGATGGTTCATTATTATGACTTCTTGACTTCTTATCAGAATCTGCTTCGTGACGGAGGTACGGAAAATAGTATCACCATGAATTGTACCAACGGGGAAATGAGGTTGAATGTATGGCCTCCCCAACAAGGTTCGGTCACTACTTATGCCAAGCAGGTGGGCAGCAAACAGGTGATACATCTTCTTAACTTCTCGCAAGCAAACAGCCTTAGCTGGAGAGATGTGGACGGCACGATGCCGGAACCGACCTTGATTACGAAAGCTGCTTTACAAATGAATCTGCCGGCCAAAGTGAACAAGTTATGGGTAGCTTCACCGGATGTACATGGAGGCGCTTTGCAGGAACTGGCTTTTACGCAGGAGAACGGAGTTGTTTCTTTCACATTGCCGTCCCTGAAATACTGGACAATGATTGTGGCTGAATAAAACTAATTGCGCATGCTTAGCTGAATAAATCGGCTGTGGCAGAATAACTAAAATGATAGGTATGAAGATTAGATATAGGTTATGGGTGTGGGTATTGTGTCTGATGTTTCCAACATGGGTATGGGCGGAAAATGCGATATATACATGCACTTCTTTTACACAACAAGGACGTCAGGTGACTTTTCACCTGACGGACAGTGCTGCGTTGCAGTTACAGCTTTGTAGCCCTTCGGTAGTCAAAGTTTGGTTTTCGCCCGATGGACAGCTGCAACGGAAGAATGCCTCTTTTGCAGTGATTAATGAAGAGTTGGAAGATGTAGGAACCGTCCATGTGGACGAACAGGCAGCCTGTTATGAGATCTTTACTCCGAAATTGCGTATTCGGGTAAATAAATCTCCGTTGAGTCTTCAGATATTTGATAAGTATCAGAAACTCCTGTTTAGTGATTATGCCGACAAGGGGCATGTGAGTGAAGGAACAAAGAAGACGGAATATAAAGTGCTCCGTCGTGACGAGCATTTTTTCGGACTGGGAGAAAAGACAGGAAAGATGGACCGTCGTGGCGAATCTTATAAAATGTGGAATAGTGACAAACCCTGTTACAGTATAGTGGAAGATCCGCTCTACAAGAGTATTCCTTTCTTTATGAGCAGTTATCGGTATGGTATTTTTCTTGATAATACGTACAAAACGGAATTCAAGTTCGGTACGGAAAGTCGCGGCTATTACAGCTTTGAAGCTCCGAACGGTGAAATGATCTACTATTTTATCTTCGGCAAGGACTATAAGGAAATTATCGGCCAATACGTCGGACTGACGGGCAAACCTATCATGCCGCCGAAATGGGCGCTGGGTTTTGCTCAATGCCGTGGTCTGCTGACAAGCGAAAAGCTAAGTCGCGAAATAGCCGAGGGTTACCGGAAACGTGGAATCCCTTGTGATATTATCTATCAGGACATCGGCTGGACGGAATACTTGCAGGATTTCGAATGGCGCAAAGGAAACTATGAGAATCCAAAGAAGATGCTTTCGGATTTGAAAGGGATGGGTTTTAAGGTAGTCGTATCTCAAGATCCGGTAATTGCACAAGCCAACAAAAAGCAATGGGAAGAAGCGGATCGTTTGGGTTATTTTGTAAAGGACAGTACGAACGGTAAAAGCTACGATATGCCCTGGCCTTGGGGTGGCAACTGTGGAGTGGTGGATTTCACCTTGCCTGCCGTAGCCGACTGGTGGGGAACTTATCAGCAGAAACCAATTGACGACGGTATCTCCGGCTTCTGGACGGACATGGGCGAACCTGCCTGGAGTAACGAAGAGCAGACGGAACGTCTCGTCATGAAACACTATCTGGGTATGCACGATGAAATCCATAATGTCTATGGATTGACTTGGGATAAAGTGGTGAAAGAACAATTTGAAAAGAGGAATCCGGACCGTCGTGTGTTCCAAATGACCCGTGCTGCTTATGCCGGATTGCAACGTTATACGTTTGGTTGGACAGGTGATAGCGGGAACGGAGATGATGTGTTGCAAGGCTGGGGACAGTTAGCCAATCAGATTCCCGTAATGCTTTCCGCCGGTTTAGGACTGATACCGTTTTCTTCCTGTGACATTACTGGTTACTGTGGAGATATTGAAGATTATCCGGCTATGGCCGAACTCTATACCCGTTGGATACAGTTCGGGGCATTTAATCCTTTGAGCCGTATTCACCACGAGGGAGACAATCCGGTGGAACCGTGGCTTTTCGGTCCCGAAGCAGAAAAGAACGCAAAGGCGGCTATCGAGTTGAAATATCGTTTATTGCCCTATATCTATACCTATGCCCGCGAAGCTTATGATACAGGATTGCCTATCATGCGCCCTCTGTTTCTCGAATATCCAATGGATATGGAAACATTTTCTACGGATGCCCAATTTATGTTCGGTCGTGAATTGCTGGTAGCTCCTGTGGTGAAGAAAGGCGCTCGTACCAAAAATGTCTATCTGCCCGAAGGTACATGGATTGACTATAATAACAAGAAGACGGTTTATACCGGAGAGCAATGGACTACGGTTGATGCTCCCTTGTCCTCCGTTCCTATGTTTGTGAAGCAAGGTTCTATCATCCCCACCATACCGGTGATGAACTACACCCATGAGAAACCGGTATATCCACTAACTCTTGAAGTTTTCCCTGCACAAGAGGGTGCACAGGCTACCTTTACTCTCTACGAAGATGAAGGAGAAAACTTAGGATATCAGCGCGATGAATTTGTCAAAACGCCGATTGTTTGTAATACTTTGGCAAATGGATATGAATTGACCGTCTCTGCCCGTGAAGGAAAAGGCTACACTGTTCCCGGTCCGAGAAATCTATTATTCCGTATTTATTCTGCGAAAGCTCCGAAAGAGGTAACTGCTAAAGGAAAGAAGATAAAGAAGGTAAAACCGGAACGATTAGAAGAAGATTTAGAGAATGACACGGAATCTATACTATGGAGTTGGGATAAAGAAACTGGTATATGTAGTGTGCGCATGCCTGATAAAGGTATTGATGAGCAGATTATGATTACTTTTAAATAAGTGGTGAAGCGTGCAAGACAAAAGTATCTTGCACGCATCCATATTACTATATTGAGTGATTATCTTTTTGTTCCTGGTGAAACTTACGATAAGCAGTAGGAGACATTCCGAAATACTCTTTAAAGCTTTTTCCAAAATAGTTTAATGAACTGAAACCCAGTTGGAAACTGATATCACTAATGTTGTATTCTTCATTCTCCCGAAGCATTTTTGCAGCAGTTTTCAGTTTTATATTTTGAATAAAATAATGAGGAGATTCCCCTGTTATCTTTTTCATTTTCAGGAATAGCTTTGTCCGGCTTAGTCCTAATTCTGAACATAACAGGGTGACGTTAATATCTCCGTTTCCTTTTTCCAACTTGGTTTGTACAATTCTTATTATATGATCGATGAAATCTTGGTCGAGCTTATTGTTGGTCAGTTGCTCTGCACTATTGTTTTCTAAAGTTTTGTATCGTTCCTGTAATTTTCGTCTGTTATTTAGTAGGTTAATGCATTTAGCGATTAGAATTCTGATATTAAATGGTTTGGTGATATAATCATCGGCTCCACAATTGAGTCCTTTAATATTATGTTCCACACTACTAAGTGCAGTGAGCAGAATGACCGGAATATGGCTGGTGTCAAAATGAGACTTTATCCTCGCACATAGATTTATACCGGAGATGCCGGGCATCATCACATCTGATAAAATAAGATCCGGTGAATTGAGCTGTGCGATTTTGAATGCATCTTCGCCATTCTTTGCTTCATAGATTTCAAAGATGGGTTCAAATATCTCTATGAGTAATTTCCTCAATTCATCGTCATCCTCAACGATAAGTAAAGTCGATGAATGATCGAAATCCTTTTTCTGCTGTATGATGAAATCTTCCAGGTTTTCCAAGCTCTCTTCTTCATTCTCTATACTAATCGGGCTATTGATTATCCCTGTGTTCCTTTGATTCTCTATGATGGTGATGTTTTTATCTTCTTTAAAGTACTCATTACCGATTGGTAATTCGACAATGAATGAACTACCTTTTCCTACTTCACTTTCAACCGTTATTTGTCCATGATGTGCCTTTACAATATTGAGTGACAGTGATAAGCCTATCCCTGTTCCGGTGTTGGATAGTTCTCTGTTTACAGAGTTGTTTACCTGAAAGAAACGTTCAAAGATTCGTTCTGTCATGTCTTTGGGTATCCCAATGCCGGAATCATTGAATGTTATAATTACGGAAGACGCAGAAGTCGTTATTTTAATCTCGACTGTTCCATTTTCCGGAGTGAATTTGAAAGCATTCGATAGAATGTTATTGAAAACCTTTTGTAGTTGTACTTCATCAAACCACGTGTATTGGCTCTTTTGGTCGAACACAAAATTGAAATGAATATTCTTTAGTTCGGCATAGCTAACGAAAGAATCATATATTTCCTGTGTGAATAAAACGATATCTTGCTGTTTGATTCTTAACGTGAAATTTTCTTTGTTATATTTCAGGAAGTCGAGTAGTTCATTGATTAAAGCACCCATTTTGGCAGCCCTGTTATGTACCTCACGCAAGCTGTTCTGGATAGTAGCCAATGAGTAATTTGACATAAGAATAAGTTCCAGTTGTCCGGATATTAATGCGATCGGTGTTTTTAACTCATGTGATATATTTTCAAGGAAACGCATTTTGGATTCATTTATCGCGTCTTTTTGCAGTTTATCCCGCCTTTCAAGTTCCAGTGAATTTCTTAACAATAGCTTGGAACGGTAGAAATAGGCAATGCTGATAATGATGGCTAATATTAGCAACGTATATAATAGATAAGCGTACCAGGTGGCATAAACAGGAGGGATAATCGTGATCCCCAGACTGATTTCATTAAGTTCGGCTTCATCTTTAAAAGAAATGTTTCTTACTTTTAGCTTATAGTCTCCATAAGGTAAGTTCATGTAGTTGATTGATTTTTGGGGATGAAATTCAATCCAGCTATTGTTATAGCCATCCAGTTTATACTGATATCTGGATTGTCCGAGATTTACGAAGTCGTTGGTTCCGATTTCGACAGATATATTATTCTCATGATGCTTCAACCTGATGCAGTCTGTTGCAAAAAGAGAACGAGATAATATTCGGGAAGAATCATTTACCGACACTTCTTTATTATTAACAAATAGTTTGGAGAAGAACATTTTAGTGGATAGACTTTCTGGAAACAAATTCTTTTCAGAAATCATGGCAAGGCCGTTTATTCCTCCCATGATGATACGGTTATCACTGCTTTTCATTATGTCACCCGGAATCATTGACGGTAAGACGAATTTGTTTTGTGACTTATAATTATAGCTTCTTTTTGTTTTGAGATCGATATGGGATAAGCCGTTTGCACTGGTGACCAAAAGCTGATGATCGGACAGAGGATAAACGGCGCTTAGATAATCACTGTCGAGATTGCTGTTTTTGCTGTTTATCTGTTCGAGCCTATCTTGAGTAGGATGATAAATAAGAATACCTGCGCCTAATGTGGTGGCTATGATGCGATTGCTATTATCTTGAATAAGAGACGTAATGGTATTCTTGGAAGAAGCGGTGATTTTAGCAAGATATTTGTCAAGACTGCGTACATAATTCTGTTTGATACTGTAATAGCACAGGTTATTCCCTCCAATCCACAAGTTGTCCTGCTTGTCTATCATCAATGAGTTTACAGCATAGATGTATTTGTCGAGAAGATGTATCTTTTGAATGCTGCCATCTTCCAGATTCATATAATATACTCCCGAAAGCGTGCCCAGATATAAGATATTTTTGTGACGGATGATAGCCTGAACGATTTCCGACCGTTTTGTATGGTCGGATGGATCGATTGTGAAATGTTTGAATTCTTTTCTGTCAATCGAGTAACTGCAAAGTCCGCCGAGATGAGTCCCGATCCATATTGTACTGGATGTATCATCATAATATAAGGTCTTGATATTGTTGTGGGATATTGTGTTGTTCTCTTTCGTATAGTATGTATATGCATCTGTTTCGGGTAGGTAGGATACCAACCCGTCTCCTTCTGTACTGATCCATATCCGTCCTGTCTTGTCTTCTATAATTTTGCTGATTACGGGTCCGATACCGGCATGTCCCAGTTTCAGATTATTATATTCAAAGATGTCAGTATGCGGATTGTAGTAATCCAACCCTCCATAGTAGGTACCGAACCACATTGTGCCTTGATCGTCTTTCATGATAATCCAGACAGAGAGGTTGCTTAGTCCCGCACTACCCTCTTTTTCCAGACCATAAAAACTGATATCACCTGTTTGCGAGTTGATGACATTCAATCCCAACATGGTTCCTATCCAGATATTTCCGTTGTTGTCTTCACATACTGTTCTTACATAATTGCTGGCTAAGGTAGGCTCCGTATATTGGATAACGTCGCCCGATGGAGTTAGTTTGAATAATCCTTCATTCAGGGTGCTCACCCAGATGTTGTTCCGGCTATCTTCGTTTATCGATATAATTTCACTGCGGGTAGTCAGTACTTTCTGTTGCCTGCCTGATGGATCAATGGTAAATACCCCGTCATGTTTGGTGCCGATATATAATAATTTGCCGGACGTTTCTCTCAGCGATGAGATACTTAGGTTGTTGCCATCAATTTTGTATTTGGCCTGACATATACCTTCTTTATAATTATAGACGCTATCCAATAAACCGATCCATAATGAGTTGGTACCATAATTGAAGGCGATGGACGGCAATATCTGTGTGTTGGGCTGGCTGAATATGATACGGCTTTCCTCTTTTATCAGGTCATATTCAATGATGCTGTAATCCGTATTGACATATAAGTGGCCTTTCTTATCCCCACAGATTGTCGGAACAAGGTTGGACTGTATCCAGTTGTTTATTCCCATGAAGTTGACAGATTCGATATAATTTCCATTATATTTCTTCACACCGTCTTTAGTTCCAATCCATAAGATACCCGATTCATCCTGATAAAGTCCGTTAATCGTAATCTGGGGAAACATGGAATTGAGTGATAAATGCTGGAAGTTTATCGTCTCGAATCCAGCGATGGATGAGACGCATGAAACCAGCATAAATATAATAGCGACTAGTCTGTTATGTTCAGGCATATATTAAAAGCGTTAATTAAGTTTCTATTGTTTTCGGAACTTCCTATATTTAGTTTTGGTATTAATCTTAGGGATTCATATAATGGGGGACTATTATTATATATCTTATATCTGATAGCAGGTTCGATAATTACAAATGTATCGTTATTTTTTGAGATAATGAAACAAAAAACGGTTTGTAATAGGGATATGAACAAAATTATAGAACCTTTGGAACTTTTTTATCCAATGCTGCTTCCTGTAATCTCCTACTTTTGCTCTTGCTATCAGGAGAAAACCTTTGGATGGATCTTTAAATTTTTAATATATCTCAAATTATAAGCAAAGAAAATATGAAAAATTATGTGGCAATATGTCTGCTCTCATTGATGGTATCAGGATGTACGACAACCTTGGAACCTTCTATGGAACACATGGTCGATTATGCCTTGAACCGGGCGGTAGAACAATATAAGCATATGTATTCTGTTATGGATTCTATCCCGGAAATGTTACCCCGTTCGATAGATAAAAATGGCGCGCTTGAAACCTCGGATTCTTATTTCTGGACGAGTGGCTTTTATCCCGGGACTCTTTGGTATTTGTATGAATATACTGGAGATGAGCAGCTCAAGGAGATGGCTTCCAAGATGAGTGATAGAGTCGAGATCCAGAAGTATAATAAAGATAACCATGATGTCGGTTTTATGATAAACTGTTCTTTCGGAAATAAATACCGGCTATTGGGTGATACTTCCTGCATGGATATAGTCACTACTACAGCCCGATCATTATCTACACGTTACCGTTCTGCTGTAGGATGCACACGTTCATGGAGTCATCCGGGCACTTTGCATTGGCAGTTTCCTGTAATCATTGACAATATGATGAACCTTGAATTACTTTGTCGAGCAACGGAGTTCTCGGTTGATAAACGTTTCTATGATATGGCAATTTCTCATGCTGACAAAACAATGGAGAATCATTTCAGACCGGATTATAGTTGTTATCACGTGGTGAATTATGATACAATCAGCGGCAATGCACTTCAGAAATGTACATGGCAAGGGTATAGTGACGAATCAGTATGGAGCAGGGGGCAGTCTTGGGCATTGTATGGATATACTATGATGTATCGGGAAACGAAACAACCACGTTATCTGGAACAGGCAAAGCATATTGCCGGCTTCCTTCTTAATCATCCGAAGATGCCTCAGGACAAGATTCCTTATTGGGACTTTGACGATCCAAAAGTTCCGGATGCCTTGAGAGATGCTTCAGCCGCTGCCATTATGGCTTCTGCTTTACTGGAACTGTCGGGTTATGTAGACAAGGTAACCGGACAAGGATATATCGCTGTTGCCGAAACACAGCTTAGAACACTGGCTTCGGACGAGTATCTGGCAAAGCCGGGAGAAAACTGTAATTTCATACTTAAACACAGTGTAGGCTTTTTGCCGCAGAATAGCGAAGTGGATGTACCTCTGACTTATGCAGATTATTATTTTGTAGAAGCATTAATGAGGTATAGAGCCATGCACTTGAAAGAATAGAGTTACTAACTAAAATCATTACTATATGAAAAACAAGTTGATGAAGGTATCATTGTTACTGTTTTTGATGGTTCTCATCGCAGGCAAGTCACTTTCTCAGAACCAATCGGTTAGAATTAAAGCGGGACATCCCCGCCTGATTCTGTCGGGTACGGACATTGAGTTGATGCGGGGAAATGCTCTTTCGGATATTGAGCCTTGGAAAACAGCTTGGAAAAAACTGAAAGGTGAAATAGACGGTTATGCAGACAAGAAATGGAAACCGAATGTGTATCGGGGAGATGCCAGTATGTCTTTCTACAAAGCTGCTATACGTGACGGGTCGGCTGCAAGAGATTTGGCAATTGGCTATCAGATCACTAAAGATAAACGCTATGCGCACAAAGCCATTGAAATAATCAATGAGTGGTCTTCTCCTAAAAATGCTCCGGGCACTTATTTCGATCCGGATAAATTCTATCCTAATACCGGTATGTTGGTTTCACGTGGCGTATTTGCGTTCCTTTATGCCTATGATTTGCTTTGCGCGGATAACTTGATAGAAAAAAGTAAGCAGATACAATTTGAGGCATGGCTCCGAATATTGCTTCCTCATATAGAAGAAGGCGTGAAACGCTGGGTGGAGAATGACTACTTTGGAAAACAATATTTTCAGAATCATATAGTTGCGGAAGTTGTGGGGTTGATGTCTATTGGTATTATTTTGCGTGATAATGAGCTGGTGAATTATGTATATGACGGAGAAACAAATCCACATAATATAAGGAAGGACCCGTTGGCGGAATTAAATAAGCGCATATTTAAGTCTGCCAATAGGTTTGTTGT
>DXOJ01000704.1:0-3140 GCA_019412865.1 Bacteroides sp.
ATATGCACAACTTTTTAAACATCAATATATTATCTTTTTAATTCCGCCAACGGGTTATAGATGTTATTTTTTTAAGATTCGATGTTCTGATTTTAATTATTCGAGGGAGAAACTTCAAATAATCCCTATATTTGAAATCAAAAACAAAATAACACAATGGAGAGCGATTTACCTAATTTTGATTTGCCGTCTGATTATATTGTTGGAGAAGGGTATGGGATAAATTTATTAAAAAGGTATAAAAACTTTCCTTGCAGGGTAAAAGCCGGTTTTTTCATTCTTTGTGTAAAAGGGATAATGCAAGCGACAATCAATGGGAATCTTCAAAATATTGGTGAAAATGATTTGATAACCTTACCGCCCGGATATTTTATGGAAATTCTTGATTTTTCACCGGATATTCATATCTATTATGCCGGGTTCTCATCCGAATTCATAGAGGGTATAAATCTAATGAAGTCTACAGAACATCTTCTCCCTATAATTATGGAAAATCCGATAATAAGATTATCTCCATTGCAGGCTTGCAGTTATAAAATGTTCTATGAATCGTCAATTCTTTCGTATGCTTCTCCAAAAACATTGGCAAACAAGGAAATAGTAAAGGCGGTTCTTACCATGTTCCTTCAGGGAGCCACTGAAATTTATAAAATGCAAAATAACTTGTATTTATCTTCCCAGTCAAGAAAGTACGAAATTTATCAGGATTTTTTGCAATTGGTCATGAAATATTATACTATTCATCACGGAACCTCTTTTTATGCCGAACATCTAGGACTTAGCTTGCGCATTTCTGTTCAACAATAAAAAAGGTTGCAGGAAACACTCCTTTAGAAGTCATAGCTTCCATCATTCTGATGGATGCCAAATCCCGGCTGAAGTCAACCAATGAACCGGTGAAGAATATAGCCTTATCTTTGGGATTTAATAATATCTCTTTCTTCAATAAGTTTTTTAAGCAACATACGGGTGTTACCCCACAGGAATACAGGGGGCATTAAACTTCCACCAGCTGTTTTTCGAGCGGTAATGTAACGGTAAAACGGCTGCCTCTTCCTACTTCCGATACAACATAAATACTCCCTTGCAGATGTTCTACAATCGTTTTGCAGATAGAGAGTCCCAACCCCGTACCCTACTTGAAAGTATTGACTTTATAAAAACGGTCGAATATTTCTTTCTGGCATTCTTGGGGAATACCTTCCCCCGTGTCCTCCACAAACAGACAAACTGAATCGTCATTTTCCGGATTAACCATAAAACCGAAATGAATATATCCTTCTTCTGTAAATTTCCGGGCATTATTTATGAAATTGCATATTACTTGTTTCAAGCGTGTAGCGTCAGTAGTTATGTAAATATCATCATCCGGCAAGATTGCTTTTATTTCGATTTCCGGCACATTTTTCACGACCTGCTCTTTCTCTATATCCTTCATTATGGATTTGAGGGAGTAATTGGAATAAGTAAACTTGATAGTGTTTGATTCAATCTTGGACAAATCAAGTATATCGTCAATCAATCGTACTAAATGTTCGCTATTGATGCTGATTAGTCGCACGAAATCGGCACGTTCCTCTTCACTTAACTCATCATAAGTAGAACCTATAACATCAGAAAAGCCGACTATTGCATTCAGCGGCGTACGGATTTCATGACTCATATTGGCTAAAAATGCCATTTTAAGACGATCGCTTTCTTCTGCTTTTTTACGTGCCTCGATTAAGGTGTTTTCTATGTCTTTATATTCCTGAATACTCAAGCAGATTCCCACTAACCGATAGGGATGACCGGATATGTTTGCAATATAAGTAGACTGCCCTTCAAACCATTCCCAAGTACCATCCCCCCGGCGCAAACGGAATGGAACTGTTTTGTCAAAAGTTGTATTACCACTAAGTTGTACAACAAAGGCGTCAGCCATAGTTTGCCGATCGTCCGGATGAATCATATTCACATATTCCTCCATTGTCAAAGTATTATTCTCTCCGGCTGGAATACCTAAATGTTCAAAATAACGATCATCAAGAGTAAATTCACTACGGCTTATGTCATAATACCAGGGATATATCCTAGTTCTTTGCAAGGCTGTATTTAATATATATTCTTGTGTCAGTTCCACAGTAATATTACGGAAAAAGAACAAGATGTTTTTTTCGCCCTCTTCATTTTCCATTGTAGCAAATTCTCCTCTTATCGGGAATTGTGTATAGTCAACTTGTTCCTGCATAAATGTATGTTCAGGCAGCGAGTATACTTTTTTGCCTTGACGGATTTCTTCCAAAATGGTCGAGAGTATATCTTCTTTCTTATTTAACAGCTTGAATATCTTGTTGGTCGGAAGAGGCATCATCGCATTGACTGACGAATGTACATGAAGTTCCGTAAAAGCTTGCTGATTCAGTTGTATGACTTCTCTATTTATATCCAATATGATAACTCCGTCAGGTAGGATATTCAGCAAATCATCATTGTAGAGTGTTTGTCCGTTCGCTTCCATATTTTGTTATTTTTCGTTCAATGTACAAGATAATAATTAAATTCATAACAAAGAAAGCCATTTTACTGAAGAAAACATTATTTCAACAAACCTTTTGTACCTGTTTATATAGCTATTTTAATTTGCAACACATTGAATGTTAATACGATATTCCTTTTTTAAGATTCGATACTCATTTATTAAGCCTCACTCCGTTTATTTGCCAGTCATTTTTTTCTGTTCCTTCAGTGAAATTGAATGATTGCACAGAAGAAGACAACGGTTCGAATGTGAGTGAAAATTCTGCTTCGCCGCTTTCAGGCAAATAAAAGTGCTCACCGGGTTTAATCCCATCTGCTTTCTTTAAGGTATACGTTTCACCTTTCTCATCTACCAATCTACAATTCGGGCTGACTCGTATCCAGTATTTGGGAATATAATAAGCGTTGAAATGTACGATGGTAGCGGTGTCTGTCAGTACCACTTGCTTGACTTCAAGAATATCGGTATTGGTTGATTCCGACACCGGATAGTTAACGACTTTTGTATTTCCTTGCCATGTAATACTCATTTCATGTTTGACAGCATCCAGATACCTGCGCATTTTTAGTTTCAAACTACCTTTGCCATAACCCGACCACATTTTCATGATTTTGCCTTC
>DXOJ01000704.1:3150-10021 GCA_019412865.1 Bacteroides sp.
TTCTTGAATCTCTTTCATCTCTGGTAAAGCCATAATGCAAGGACCGCAACCGCTACTCCAGAAATCAAGCAATATATATTTTCCATTGAAATCAGTCAGATGATGAATCTTTCCATCCAAATCGAAAAGTTCGGTATCTGCCATTTTATCTCCCTCTTTCACAACTGTAGGTGGGAAAAGATTAACTGTAATTTCCTGTCCTGTTATAGAAGTCTTTTGTGCTTCATTCATTCTATTATACAAAGCCAGTGTTTCATCTTTATAAGAGAAATTTGGATTGTACTTCACCGACATGCTCAATTTATATAGCCTGTCCATCCAAATGTTTGATACAGGAAGTTCCTGCATCAGTTTCATTTCACGTTTGCTGATTAAAGCTGAAATACTGTCTTCTTTCGCACGTAGAGCCTTCCGTTCGGCTTCCGGGGCAGAACGCAGACTTCTTGCTTTGATAGACAAACGTTGATACTCATCCCATAAATCGTGTGAATCTTCAATAAACCTATTATATTCTATTTGTTCCTTTACAGGGCTGTCTACTGTCCACGTATGTATCAAGGTATTCGTTCCGGTTACTTTGATTCTTGCATTAGGAGTTGCATAAATCTCCAGCGACATGGAAGGAAAATCATCATTACGGGTACACATTAGAGATAATTTGTCTAAACCATCTTCTCCGGCATTTCGTTTGAAGAAGAAAGTACCGTTTTGTATGGTATCCATGGCTACTGTACTTCCTACATTTCCGTCAAGTAGAAAAAGAGAAACAAGAGTTCCATCCTTTACACCTTCCACTTTACCTTCAATCGTATACTCGTGTTGTGCTTGTGAAACGAGACTGCCTAATAAAAAGAGGCTGCTAAATAGTAGTTTTTTCATCATCATAATATTAGAAGTAATTATACGCCACAAGGTAAAGCTTTTCTTTATAGAGTGTTACTCCTTTTATTGTTCTTTAATATTTCTGTAAAAGAAAGGGGTACAAAATGCCCTTTCGTTCGTCTACTTGATATGAAGAAAAAAGAACGAATGAAAATATATACTTTACTGCTTGGCGCATTGTTTGTAAGTCCTACACAGGCACAAACAATGCATGATTGGGAGAATCATCATGTTCTCCAGATCAACCGTGAACCGGCAAGAGCTACTTTTACCCCTTTCTCTGTACAGAAAGGAGACGGCTCAATCTCTTTAGACGGAACCTGGAAATTCCGTTGGACTCCCGTTCCCAATGAAAGAGTCGTGAACTTCTATCAGATAAATTTTGATGATAAAGATTGGACGGATTTGCCTGTTCCCGCCAACTGGGAAGTGAACGGATATGGCACGCCTATCTATGTTTCAGCAGGCTATCCGTTTAAAATAGATCCTCCACGGGTGATGGGAGAACCGAAAACTGACTATACCACGTATAAAGAAAGAAACCCGGTAGGGCAATATCGCCGCACTTTTGTATTGCCGACCGGATGGGAAGTGAATGGACAGACTTTTCTACGGTTTGAGGGCGTAATGAGCGCCTTTTATGTTTGGATCAACGGTGAGCGGGTAGGGTATAGCCAAGGCAGTATGGAACCGAGCGAATTTAATGTCACGAAGTATCTGAAATCCGGAGAAAATCAGATTTCACTGGAAGTCTACCGATATAGTGACGGTTCTTATCTGGAAGATCAGGATTTCTGGCGTTTTGGTGGTATTCATCGTAGTATTCATCTGATACATACACCGGATATTCATGTCCGTGATTATGCGGTACGCACTCTTCCCGCATCTGTGGGTGATTATAAAGACTTTATTTTGCAGATTGATCCGCAATTCAGTGTATATCGAGGGATGACCGGAAAAGGGTATGTCTTACAGGGAGTATTAAAGGATGCTTCAGGCAAAGAAGTTGCCACATTGAAAGGCGATGTGGAAGATATTCTTGATTTGGAGCATAAAGCAAGCCGGATGAATGAATGGTATCCGCAGCGTGGCCCGCGTAAGATGGGACGTTTGTCAGCCATTATAAAATCACCGGAAAGATGGACGGCAGAAACGCCCTATCTCTATAAATTACACTTAACTCTCCAAAATGAAGAAAGAAAAGTCGTAGAACAGATAGAACAGGCCGTGGGCTTCCGCTCTGTAGAAATCAAAAAAGGACAACTGTTAGTGAATGGTAATCCGGTTCGTTTTCGTGGAGTGAACCGTCACGAACATGATCCACGGACGGCACGTGTCATGAGCGAAGAACGAATGCTTCAGGATATTCTTTTAATGAAACAGGCAAATATAAATGCTGTACGCACCAGCCATTACCCCAATGTCAGCCGTTGGTACGAGCTATGCGACAGCTTGGGATTGTACGTGATGGACGAAGCGGATATAGAAGAACACGGATTGCGTGGAACACTCGCAAGTACCCCCGACTGGCATGCGGCATTTATGGACCGTGCAGTCCGTATGGCGGAACGTGATAAGAATTATCCATGTATTGTAATGTGGAGCATGGGAAACGAAAGCGGTTACGGACCAAACTTCGCTGCTATTTCGGCATGGCTGCATGATTTCGATCCCACTCGCCCTGTACACTATGAGGGGGCACAGGGAGTGGACGGAAATCCTGACCCGAAGACGGTCGATGTTATCAGCCGCTTTTATACCCGGGTGAAACAAGAATATTTAAATCCCGGTATTGCAGAAGGAGAGGATAAAGAACGCGCTGAAAATGCACGCTGGGAACGGTTGCTGGAGATTGCGGAACGCACCAATGACGACCGTCCGGTAATGACGAGCGAATATGCACATTCCATGGGAAATGCATTAGGAAATTTCAAGGAATATTGGGATGAGATATATAGTAATACCCGTATGCTGGGTGGTTTTATATGGGATTGGGTAGATCAGGGAATCTACAAGACTTTACCCGACGGTCGTACCATGGTGGCTTATGGTGGTGACTTTGGCGATAAGCCGAACTTAAAAGCTTTCTGCTTTAATGGATTACTGATGAGTGACCGTGAAACTACGCCTAAATATTGGGAGGTAAAGAAGGTATATGCACCAGTTGAACTGAAAATGGAAAATGGGAAGCTGAAAGTGACGAACCGGAACCATCATATCGATTTATCATCTTATCGCTGCTTATGGACATTGTCTGTGGATGGAAAACAGAAAGAACAAGGAGAAATTACATTGCCAGAAATAGCTCCAGGAGAAAGTGGAACAATAGATTTGCCGACTTTCCGTTCATTGAATCCTCTTTCCGATTGCCAACTGAAAGTAAGCATTGTTTTGAAATCGGATGCTCTTTGGGCAAAGGCGGGACATGAAGTGGCTTGGGAACAATTCTGTTTGCAAAAAGGAGATTTAGCTTCTGCTGATTTAATTAATAAAGGAACGCTTCAAGTGGAAGAGGATGATAAATCTTTATTGATTAGCGGACGCGGTTTTTCTGTTCAGTGGGAAAAGAAAGTGAACGGAAGTATGACCTCCCTTATATATAAGAACAAAGAAATGCTGGCTCACTCCGATGATTTTCCGGTTCAGCCCGTCACTCAAGTTTTCCGTGCTCCGACAGATAATGACAAGAGCTTTGGAAACTGGTTGGCTAAAGACTGGAAATTGCATGGAATGGATCATCCGCAGATAAATCTGGAATCTTTCCACCATGAAAAACGTGCAGACGGGGCGGCCATTGTCCGGATTCAAACAAGTAATTTATATAAAGAAGGAAAAGTGGCGACGACTTCTGTCTATACGGTCTTTTCAGATGGAACGATTGATCTGGAAACAACTTTCTTGCCACAAGGAGTTCTTCCTGAAATTCCCCGTTTAGGAATCGCATTCTGTCTGGCGCCTGCTTATGATACATTTACCTGGTATGGCAGAGGGCCACAGGATAACTATCCAGACCGCAAAACATCTGCTATGATAGGGCTTTGGAAAGGAAGCGTTGCAGAACAGTACGTACATTATCCACGTCCGCAGGACAGTGGAAACAAAGAGGAAGTACATTATCTGACCCTGACCGACAAACAGAATAAAGGTATCCGTGTTGACGCGGTAGAAAACGTATTTTCTGCATCTTCCCTGCATTATACTGTACAGGACATCTATGAAGAAACTCACGATTGTAATTTAAAACCACGTGCGGAAGTTATTCTAAGTATGGATGCTGCCGTACTTGGATTAGGAAACAGTAGTTGCGGACCGGGTGTATTGAGGAAATATGCCATAGAGAAAAAAGAACATACGCTGCATATCCGTATCAGTAGTAAACAATGATAGCAATAAATAACTAACACAATTATAAAAGTAACAATGAAAAAAGTAACCACTTTATTATCGACCTTGGCGTTGGCAACTACCCTGGCTGCTCAAAACCTTCCACAAACGGAAAGGCAATATCTTTCCGGTCACGGATGCGACGATATGGTTGAATGGGACTTCTTTTGTACCGACGGACGCAATTCCGGCAAATGGACGAAAATCGGTGTACCTTCCTGTTGGGAGCTGCAAGGATTCGGCACCTATCAGTATGGAATCACTTTCTATGGTAAACCATTCCCTGAAGGCGTTGCCAATGAAAAAGGTATGTATAAGTATGAGTTTGAAGTTCCGGAAAAATTCCGCGGCAAACAGGTCAATCTTGTATTCGAAGCTTCAATGACAGATACGGAAGTAAAAGTGAACGGACGCAAAGTTGGTTCCAAACATCAGGGAGCCTTCTATCGTTTTTCGTACAACGTCACGGATTTCCTGAAATATGGCAAAAAGAATTTACTGGAAGTCACTGTTGCCAAAGAGAGTGAAAATGCCAGTGTGAACCTTGCCGAACGTCGTGCTGATTATTGGAATTTCGGCGGTATCTTCCGTCCGGTATTCCTGGAGGTGAAACCAGCCGTAAACCTGCGGCACATTGCCATTGACGCAAAGATGGATGGAACTTTCCGTGCCAACTGCTACACAAATATCTCTAATGACGGAATGAGCATCCGTACACAGATTTTAGATAAAAAAGGGAAAAAGATAACGGAAACCACCGTACCCGTAAAAGCTGGAGGTGACTGGACTTCCCTGCAACTGAATGTATCTAACCCCGCATTATGGACAGCGGAAACTCCGAATCTTTATAAAGCGCAATTCTCTCTATTGGATAAGGCCGGTAAGGTTTTGCATAGTGAAACGGAAAATTTTGGTTTCCGCACGATTGAAGTACGTGAAAGCGACGGACTTTATATAAACGGAGTGCGTATCAATGTACGTGGTGTCAATCGTCATAGCTTCCGTCCTGAAAGTGGCCGTACATTAAGTAAAGCGAAGAATATCGAAGACGTTCTTTTGATGAAAAGCATGAATATGAATTCTGTCCGTTTGAGCCATTATCCGGCAGACCCGGAATTTTTGGAAGCTTGTGATTCTCTCGGACTTTATGTGATGGACGAATTGGGAGGATGGCATGGCAAGTATGATACCCCCACCGGAGTACGTCTGATTGAAGGCATGATAGAACGTGACGTGAATCATCCGTCTATTATTTGGTGGAGTAATGGTAATGAAAAAGGATGGAATACCGAACTGGATGGAGAGTTTCATAAATACGATCCGCAGAAACGTCCGGTTATTCACCCGCAAGGTAACTTCTCCGGTTTTGAAACCATGCATTACCGCTCTTACGGAGAAAGCCAGAACTACATGCGCTTACCGGAAATCTTTATGCCTACGGAATTCTTGCATGGTTTGTACGATGGCGGCCATGGTGCCGGATTATACGATTATTGGGAAATGATGCGCAAGCATCCCCGTTGTATCGGTGGCTTCCTTTGGGTATTGGCAGACGAAGGTGTGAAGCGTGTAGATATGGACGGATTCATTGATAACCAAGGAAACTTTGGAGCAGACGGTATTGTAGGACCACATCACGAAAAGGAGGGTAGCTACTACACTATCAAGCAGTTATGGAGTCCGGTGCAAATCATGAATACTTCTATCGACAAGCAATTTGATGGCAAATTCTCCGTAGAAAACCGTTACGATTATCTGAATCTGAATACTTGCCGTTTCCTTTGGAAGCAAGTAAAATTCCCGTTGGCAACAGATGCTTCCAATGCCGCTGTTCAAGTACTGAAAGAAGGTGAAGTGCAAGGCAGTGACGTGGTTGCTCACTCGGCAGGCATTTTGGATATAAAAACAAATATCCTCCCCAATGCAGACGCCCTCTTCCTGACAGCAATCGATCCATACGGCCATGAACTTTGGCGCTGGACTTTCCCGGTCAACAAACTGAATCAGCAGACAGAACAGCTTTCTCCCTTGTCCAGTCGTCCTACTTATACAGAGACAGAAAATGATCTTACTGTGAAAGCGAATAAGCGTACATTCATCTTCTCAAAGAAAGACGGACAACTGAAAGGGGTATCTGTAGATAACCGTAAGATTAGTTTCGCCAATGGCCCCCGTTTCATTGGAGCCCGTCGTGCAGACCGCTCATTGGATCAGTTCTATAACCACGATGATGAGAAAGCAAAAGAAAAAGACCGCACATACAGCGAATTCCCGGATGCTGCCGTATTTACGAAACTGGATGTGAAAGAAGACGGAGGTAATCTGGTTGTTACCGCCAATTATAAACTGGGCAATCTGGATAAAGCTCAATGGACAATCAACCCGAGTGGGGATTTGGCTTTGGATTACACCTACAATTTCTCCGGTGTTGTAGATTTGATGGGTATTCGTTTCGACTATCCTGAAGATCAGGTAATCAGCAAACGCTGGCTGGGTGCCGGACCTTACCGTGTATGGCAAAACCGTATTCACGGAACGCAATACGATGTATGGGAAAACGACTATAACGATCCTATTCCGGGTGAAACTTTCACATATCCCGAAT